>DATCFA010000125.1:0-3237 GCA_036509805.1 Casimicrobiaceae bacterium | reverse complement strand
ATGAACACCACCAGGATGACCAGCGCGGCCGCCTCGAGCAGCGTCTTCACCACCTCGTGGATCGATTCGTGGACGAAGAACGTCGTATCGAACGGAATGATGTAGTTGACGCCCTCGGGAAAGCGCGATTTCACCTCGGTCATCTGCGCGCGCACCGCTTCGGCCACCGCGAGCGCGTTCGCACCCGACTGCAGGTAGACGGCGACGCCGATCGTCGGCTTGCCGTCGAGCGATGTCGCCGCGTCGTAGTTGACCGCGCCGAGCTCGACGCGCGCGACATCACGTATCCGCAAAACGCCGTTGGGACCGTTCGCGCGCAGGATGATGTTGCCGAAATCGGCCGGTTCGAGCAGCCGGCCGCGCGCGGTGACCGTATAGACGATCGACTGGTCGGCCGGCGCCGGCTCCTGGCCGATCTTGCCGGCCGCGTACTGGTTGTTCTGCGCGGCGACCGCGGCGGCGACGTCGCTGGCGGTGACGCCGAGCTGCGCCATCTTGTCCGGGCGCAGCCATATGCGCATCGAATAGTCGCGTGCGCCGATCACCACCGCATCGGCGACGCCCGGCACGCGCTTCAGGTCGTCGAGGATGTTCGCCGTGGCGAAGTTGCTGAGGAACAGCGTGTCGTAGCGCGGATCGGTGGAGGAGAGCGTGACGAACATCAGGATGTCGGTCGAGCGCCGCTGCACGATGACACCCGCGCGACGCACGTCGTCGGGAAGCCGCGGCTGCGCGATCTGCACGCGGTTGTTGACGTCGATGGTCGCCTTGTCGCCGTCGGCGCCGACGGCGAACGTGCAGGTGATCGTCAGCGTGCCGTTCGACGCGGCGGTGGAGCTGAAATAAACGAGGTTCTCGACGCCGGAGAGCTGCTCCTCGATGGGCGCTGCAACCGTCTTCGCGAGCGTGTCGGCGCTCGCCCCCGCGTAGGTTGCGGTGATCGTGACGGTGGGCGGGGCGACTTCCGGGTATTGCGCGATCGGCAGGAATTGCGACGCGATGAGACCCGCAAGCGTGATGATGATTGCGATGACGCCCGAAAAGATCGGGCGATTGATGAAGAATTTCGACAGCATCCGGGGAGTGCGCGAAAGACGAGGCTAGCGGGCGGGCGCCGGTGCGCCGGCGGCTCCCGGGATTGCGGCGTTCGTGCTGTCCTGCTGCAGCGTCGGCGTCACCACCAACCCCGGGCGCACCTTGAGCAGGTTGTCGACGATCACGCGATCGCCGCTCTCGAGTCCGGCGAGTATCGTCCAGTCCGAGCCGATCCACGCGCCGGTCTGCACGGTGCGCGCCATCGCCTTGCGGTCGCTGCCGACGACGAACACGAAATAACCGTTCTCGGTTTGCATCACCGCCGCCTGCGGCACGAGGAACACGTTGTCGCGACGGCCGGCGATGAGGTGCACGCGGACGAACTGGCCGGGGACGAGATCCTCGCGCTTGTTGTCGAATTCGGCGCGCAACTGCTGGGTGCCGAGGCGCGTGTCGATTTCGGTGGCGGCGAAATTGAGCTTTCCCTTGTCGGGGTAGCGCGTGCCGTCGGCCAGCGCGATTTCGACGACCGCGCCGGTGCGTGCAAGCTTGCCGCCGGGAAGCTTCGCGAGATCCGACTCGGCGAGGCTGAAGCGCACCCAGATCGGATTCACCTGGTTGATCGTCGTCAACAGGCTGCCGTTGGCGTCGGTGGTGATGAGGCTTCCCACCGATTGCTGCGCGCGGCCGGAAATGCCACCGACCGGCGCGTTCACCGCGGTGTATGACAGATTGAGCCTGGCTTCGTCGACCTTGGCGGCTGCCTGTTGCACGGTCGCATCGCTGAGCTGTTTCTGCGACAGCGCATCGTCATAGTCCTTCTGGCTCACGGCCCTGTCCGCTACGAGGTCGCGGAAGCGCGCTTCGTCACGCGTTGCCTGGGCCAACCGCGCGCGCTCCTGCGCGAGCGCTGCGTTCGCTTCCTTGAGTGCGACCTCGTAGGTCGCGGGGTCGATCTCGAACAGCGGCGCGCCGGCGCGCACGGTGTCGCCTTCGTGGTAGAGCTGCTTCAGCAGGATTCCCGCTACGCGCGCGCGCACCTCGACTTCTTTCGCACCCTCGGTCTGCCCGACGACATCGAAGGCGATCGGCACGCTGCGCGGCGCGACTTCGACGACCTTGACGGCCAGCGGTGGCGGCGCCGGTGCTGTGCTTTCGGACGCGCTCTTGCCGCAGGCGGTCACGCATGCGGGCAGCATCAACACCAGCAGCATGCGGGCGCACGCCGCGCCGCGCCCAGGGTCGCCCAAGGCGCCGGACTTTGTTGTCATGAGTGAATCGCGCGAGGAATGGGAAGTTGCGAGCGCGAGTATATCCAATCGCGACGCGCTCCGCGCCCCTCACCCCAGCCCTTGTAAGCGGGCGAGGGAGCACGTTGTGGCGTGCGGGAGCGTGTTGCGCGACATCGCACCGCAGGTGTCCCTCGCCCACGAAGTGGGAGAGGGATTGGTGAGGGTCTCCCGCGAGCGCGAAGCGGTTCCCTCGCCGCCCTATGCGCGCGGGATGAAGCGCAGCGCCACGCCGTTGCTGCACCAGCGGTCGCCGAGGGGCTTGGGTCCGTCGTTGAACACGTGGCCGTGGTGGCCACCGCACTTGGCGCAGTGGTATTCGAGACCCACGAAGATCGACTTGCTGCCGGACGACATTTCGAATGCGCCCGGAATGGAGGTGACGAAGCTCGGCCAGCCGGTGCCGCTGTCGAATTTCATCGCCGACGTGAACACTGGCAGCGCGCAGCCGGCGCAAGCGAACACGCCTTCGCGCAGCTCGGTATTGAGCGGGCTCGAGCCGGGGTGCTCGGTGCCCCCGTGACGGAGCACGCGGTAGGCCAGGGGGTCGAGACGCTTTTCCCATTGCTCATCGGTCAGCGTGATCGGCGTGGCGTCGGCGGCGATGTCGGCGTGCGGCGCCAGCAATTTTTTCCATTGTTGGCGCAGGGTTTCGATTCCACTCTTGGTCGTGCCAGGGGCGAACGTGGCGAGCGCGCCCGATGCGCGCAACAGAAGGGGGCCCAACAGGGAGGCGGTCAGCAACTGGCGACGGTTCATTCGGATTCCTCGGGGCTGCGCATTGCGCAATGGGTATTGGACGCGGATCGGGCCGCCATCCTTACAGCCTTGGAGCGCCAGGCGCGCGCCGAGTTCAGTTCTGTACTGCGGTCGCCGTCTTGCGCGCGGCAGCGACCACCGGCCACACATCGCG
>DATCFA010000124.1:0-2283 GCA_036509805.1 Casimicrobiaceae bacterium | reverse complement strand
GGATGTCGAAGCGCCGGCATCCGGGTTCGCGTGTCATCGCGCCCTGCGCATCCTCGCGCGCTGCTGCGAGAAATTCATCGAGCCGCGATGGCACGACGTCGAACACGACCCACAAAGCAAGCTTTTCCATCGTCCGCCGGTGTTGGTTGCCAAGCCAAAATGCTAGCACCGGTTGCGCGCACGTGCTTGACGCACCGTGGCAATCGGCGTTTGATGATCGACCGTAGTCGTCGCAAAGGAGTGCCGCATGGCCACGCGCAAGTCACCCGTTGCCCGCAGCGCAGCGACCTCCCGCAAAACCGCGGCGAAGCGATCGCCGACGAAGCGCGCCAAGGCACCCAAGGCGCGCGCAAAGACAACCAAAGCGCGCGCGACGAAGGCATCGCCGCGCGCGGCGGTGGCGCCCGATTTCGCCGCACTCGCCAAGGGCGCGAAGCTCGTGTCGCCCGAGCAGGCGATCGAGCTCTACAAGGCCAACACGCGGATGGCGCTCGACGTGATCAACGCGGCCATCGAATCTGCTGCGCGCGTGCGCAAGCTGCAGTTCGAAGGTGTCGAGCAGGCGCGCGCATTCGGCCAGCGGCAATTGCGCAAGGCCGGCGAAGCGAAGTCGGCGGACGCGATGGTCGCCGCCGGGCAGGGCGCCGCGCGAGAAGCGATCGAGCACGCAATGGGCTACTGGAGCCAGATGTTCGACCTCATCGTCGAGATCCAGCGGCGCCTCTTCACGCTGATCGAGGACCAGATGTCCGATGTGCCGGGTGTCAAGGAAGCGCGCGCTGCGATGGCGATGATGCCCGACATGTCGCAGGCACAGAACGTCATTCGTGCGCTGCAGGGCGTCGTCAGTTCCAGCGGCGGCGCCGTCGAGCAGATGCAGAAGGTGATGGGCGATCTGGCGCGGATGGGCAATCCCGGCCGCAGGTGAAGTCATGCGTCGTGCCGTTGCGCGACGCTGCGCTGGAACAAGTGCCCGGAGCGGGGTGCGCGTTGGCGAGGGGATGTCCTCGACGTAAGCCGACGCGGAGAATTGTTGTGTCGGGATTTCTCCAGGCGTACGCGCCGGAAGCTTCGTTTACCTGGGAGGGGACGTGATGAGCCGCGAGACAATCAGCAGGCACGCACTAAACGCAATGATCGACGCGCGCATGCAGGGGATGGAGCTTTGCCGAAACCTCGCGGTGACGATCACGCACGACGAATCGCGCTGCACCGGACCGAATTGGCGCGTGAGCATCCTGCAACGGACCGGGGACGACCATGCTCAAGTGGAATGCAACGACGCCATTCAGCCGTTCATGCGCGAGCTCGCCGATCGCTACGATGTTCCGGAACATCCGCCGACCGCGGATGAAATCAGGGATTGGACCAGGCGAATCTCGTCGAAGGGCTGCCCGGCCGATCCGAAGCCGGATGCCGTCCCGCCGCACGTTCTGGATCATCTGCTCGATTCGAAATTCGTCGTCATCGTCGACGGGCGGCCGGAACGCACCGCGCGCGGCGATCAGGTTGCCGCCGGCTGATTGTTGCGCAATGCTGGATCCGCGGTTCGACGTTTCCGAGTCCGAATTGCTCAAGTGGATGGCGCAGGTCGCCATGCTGTCGTCGATGCACTTACCGGCATAGACGATCGCACGCGCGACGTTGCGCGAGTTGGAGCGTGAGCGCCCGCGGTTGCGAGTTGTCGGCGTAACGGGATAATCGTGCGCGCTGGCTAAAGGATTTTGCCGCGCTTGCGGAGCACATCCAGGTATTCCGTCAAGCCGAGAGGGCAATCGATCAGCTCATTTAGCTGAACGTTGGTGAGGAAAAGTTGCTTCGCCATATTGCCGAAGGTGCCAACTTTTAAATCCTACCTTCCGAGCGGTATCGTGACGCGAGCGATTCTCCTTCCTGCATGGACAAACCAGCCATTGCTTTCCTTGCCGGAACGGAATTCGATATTCAGTTTCTTTTCGCATCGCGTACGCAGCTCGTGCGTATCCGATTGCTCGCGGCCCATTCTAGTGCGCGATGAGACGTGCCAACATTCTGCGCGTCTGAACCCAATCGCCGCCGAGAGCATGGCCGTCGTTCAAGTCGTCCCAAAGCGACTCTAATTCGCGGGCGAGCATATCGCGCGCCTCTACCGAGGTGTCACCGCAGCCATACACAGGAATGTGAAGTGCTTCCGCGATCCATTCACCATCCTCGAATCGCAGGGTCGCCTCGATGGGCCGGTTCAGTGAATAGCTGGGAAGCGCATGGACATAGAGTCGTCCTGGCCGTTCTACGACGACGCGC
>DATCFA010000123.1:0-2373 GCA_036509805.1 Casimicrobiaceae bacterium | reverse complement strand
CGCGCGCGCCGCCGTCGACCGGCGCGACATCGATGCTGCCGCCCACGAAATCCGCGCCGCGTTGCGGATCAACCCCAACGATCCGGTCGCGCTGGCGATGCTCGCCGCGGTCGAGCGTGCTCGCGGGCGGCTGCGCGAAGCGCAGGCGGCGGCGGCGTTGGCGTCGGTCGTGCGGCCCTACGATGCGTCGCTCGTCTACAATCTGGCGTTGATCTGCCGCGAGCGCGGCGAACACGCGACGCTGGCGGATTGCGTGGCGCGCCTGGCGCAGATGGACGGGCAGGACTCGCGTGCGCCGGCGCTGCGCGCACAACTCGAGGGAACCTGAACCATGGCGGCACGCAACGCGTTCTATGCGCAATCCGGCGGTGTCACCGCGGTGATCAACGCGAGCGCTGCCGGCGTCATCGAGGCGGCACGCCGCCATCAGCGCCAGATCGGGCGGCTGTACGCCGGCCGCAACGGCATCATCGGCGCGCTGACCGAAGACCTGATCGACACTTCGCGCGAATCGGCTTCGGCGATCGCGGCGCTCATGCATACGCCGGGCGGCGCATTCGGCAGCTGCCGCTACAAGCTCAGGAGCTTCGACGAGTCGCGCGCACAGTACGAGCGGCTGTTCGAGGTGTTTCGCGCGCACGACATCGGCTACTTCTTCTACAACGGCGGCAACGACTCGGCCGACACCTGCCTCAAGGTGTCGCAGATCGGCGCGCGCTTGGGCTATCCGGTGACCGCCGTGCACGTCCCCAAGACGGTCGACAACGACCTCGCGCTCACCGACAACTGCCCGGGCTTCGGCTCGGTGGCCAAGTACGTCGCCACGTCGATGCGCGAGGCGGCGTTCGACGTCGCATCGATGTCCCGCACATCGACGAAGGTTTTCGTGCTGGAGGTGATGGGGCGCCACGCCGGCTGGATCACCGCAGCGGTCGGGATGGCTGACGATGCGGCGACGCCGGTGCCGCTGGTGCTGCTGTTTCCTGAAGTGGCGTTCGACGAGGCGCGTTTCCTCGCCAACGTCGACGCGCAGGTGACGAAGCACGGCTATTGCTGCGTCGGCGTGTCCGAGGGCCTCAAGGGCGCGGATGACAATCTCGTCGCCGACAGCGGCTCGCGCGACGCCTTCGGCCATGCGCAACTGGGCGGCGTCGGCCCGATGATCGCCACGCTCGTCAAGGATCGCCTCGGGCACAAGATGCACTGGGCGGTCGCCGACTACCTGCAGCGCGCCGCGCGCCACCTCGCGTCGAAGACCGATCTGCTGCAATCGTACGCGGTGGGCAGGGCGGCGGTGGAACTCGCGCTGGCCGGCAACAATGCAGTGATGCCCGCGATCGTGCGCACGTCCGACAAG
Organism: Casimicrobiaceae bacterium; assembly: GCA_036509805.1. GTDB lineage: Bacteria > Pseudomonadota > Gammaproteobacteria > Burkholderiales > Casimicrobiaceae > VBCG01. The sequence goes on along the minus strand of DATCFA010000123.1, from coordinate 1,016 downwards.
CCGTACCGCTGGAAGATCGAGCCGGTGCCGCTCGCGCGTGTCGCCAATGCCGAGAAGATGCTGCCGCGCGACTTCATTTCGGCGGATGGCTTCGGCATCACCGCGAAAGCGCGCCGCTATCTCGCGCCGCTGATGAAGGGCGAGGTGCCGCCGCCGTACAGGGACGGCTTGCCTCGCTACGTGCGTCTCAGGAATGTCGCCGTGAAGAAGAAGCTCACGGCATCGTTCCAGCCCTGAACGCGCACGGAGGTCGGGCCATGGCCGATCGCACGCTCCATTACTACTTCACGCCCGTGTCGCCGTATGCGTATCTCGGGCATGCCCGTCTGCTGGAAATCGCGCGCGAAAGCGGTGTGCGCATCGCACCGAAGCCGGTGGACTACGGCCGCATATTCGCGGCGTCGGGCGGCTTGCCGCTCGCCAAACGGGCGCCGCAGCGACAGGCGTACCGGCAGGTCGAATTGCGGCGCTGGAGCGATTTCCTGCATATCCCGCTCAATGTGCAACCGGCATTCTTTCCCTGTGCGGCGGACGTCCCGTCCCGCTGGATCCTCGCCGCCAGCGAGGAAAATCCGGCACGTGCGGTCGACCTGTGCGGCGCCACCGGTCGCGCGCTGTGGGCCGAAGAGCGCAATCCGGCCGACGCCGCAACGCTGGCGGCGCTGGCCACCGACTGCGGGCTCGACGCCCGCGCCCTGGCCGAGCGTGCGGCGAGTCCCGAACTCGTGTCGTACTACGATCTATTGACGCAGCAGGCGATCGACGCGGGCGTTTTCGGCGCGCCGACTTACATCGTCGACGGGGAATTGTTCTGGGGGCAGGACCGGCTCGACTTCCTGGCCCGCAAACTGGCAAAATAGGGGGTTTTCCGCGCATCGCAGGCCACGGCTCGCGGGTGCGGCAAGGGGGAAGGGCGCGTCCGACGTGAAAGCGACGCCCCGGCTGGTGGCGCGCGCGCTGCAGGCTGTCCACATCATTTCGTTGTCCGGGAGAAACTCGTAATGTCCAACGCACTC
>DATCFA010000122.1:0-3791 GCA_036509805.1 Casimicrobiaceae bacterium | reverse complement strand
TTGCGTATCCGCGGGCGCCGGCACGGCGGATTGCGCCTGCGCGTGCGGCAGCAGCGCACACGACGACGACGCAGCGATCGCGATCCGGTAGCACCAGTTGCGAATGTTCATCGTTGCAATTGCCTTTGCTGGGGTCTGCATTCAATGCCGGAAGTGGCGTACGCCGGTGAAGACCATCGCAAGGCCGCGCTCGTTGGCTGCCGCGATGACCTCTTCGTCACGCATGCTTCCGCCGGGTTGCACAACCGCCGTCGCGCCGTTGTCCACGACGATGTCGAGGCCATCGCGGAACGGAAAGAACGCGTCTGACGCCACGCTCGACCCTGCGAGGACGAGACCGGCGTTGGCCGCCTTGATGGCCGCAATCCGCGACGAGTCGACGCGGCTCATCTGGCCAGCCCCCACCCCCAGCGTCCGGCCGTCGCGGCAGTAGACGATGGCGTTCGATTTCACGAACTTGGCGACCCGCCACGCGAATACGAGGTCGGCGACTTCCGCCGCCGACGGCTGGCGCACGCTGACCGTGGTGAATTCGGCGGCGGTGACATTGCGCGCGTCCGCCTCCTGCAACAGCAGACCGCCGCCGACGCGCTTCATGTCGCGTTGCGGCAGCGCCGCGGCCACGGGAAGCGCGATCTCCAGCACGCGCACGTTCTTCTTCTGCGCGATCACGCCGAGCGCGTCGGCCGTGTAGCCGGGCGCGATCACCACCTCGACGAACTGCGCCGACACTGCCTCGAGCGTTGCCGCATCGACCGCGCGGTTGAACGCGATGATGCCGCCGAATGCGCTGGTGGGATCGGTGGCGAGTGCGCGCCGGTAGGCTGCGAGGGTCGTTTCCGCGAGCGCAACGCCGCAAGGGTTGGCGTGCTTGACGATCACGCACGCGGGCGCGTCGAACGTCTTCACGCACTCCCACGCCGCGTCGCTGTCGGCGATGTTGTTGTACGACAGCGCCTTGCCCTGCAATTGCCGGAAGCTCGCGATGCTCGATGCTGCGGGGGCTTCGTCACGGTAGAACGCCGCCGCCTGGTGCGGGTTCTCGCCATAGCGCAAGTCCTGCAGCTTTTCGCCGGCGTAGCGGAACGATTGCGCGAATGCCTGCGCGTGGCCGTCGACGCCGCGCGCGGATAGCCAGTTGCTGATGGCGCCATCGTACGCGGACGTGTGCGCGAACGCTTTCTGTGCCAGCCGGAAGCGCGTCGCGTCGGCGAGCGCGCCGTCGTTGCGCGCGAGTTCGTCGGCGATGGCGGCGTAGTCGCCGGGGTCGACGACGACGCCGACGTGCTGCCAGTTCTTGGCGGCCGAGCGCAGCATCGCCGGGCCGCCGATGTCGATGTTCTCGATGGCGTCGTCGAGCGTGCAGCCTTGCCGCGCGACGGTCTCGCGAAACGGATACAGGTTGACGACGACCAGGTCGATCGGGGGTATCGCATGCGCGTCGAGCATCTGCATGTGGGCGTCCAAGTCGCGCCGCGCGAGGATGCCGGCATGCACCTTCGGATGCAGCGTCTTCACGCGGCCATCGAGCATTTCGGGAAAGCCGGTGTAGCTGCCGACATCGACCACCGCGAGTCCCGCGGCCGCCAGCGCGCCGGCCGTGCCACCGGTCGACAGCAGCGTCACGCCGTGTGCTGCCAGCGAGTGCGCGAATTCGACGACACCGCGCTTGTCGGAGACCGACAGCAGCGCCTGCGTCACCCGCGCATTCGCCGCCACTAAAGGATCTTGTACTTGGTGAGCTTGGCGCGCAACGTATTGCGGTTGAGCCCGAGCATGTCGGCTGCCTGCGTCTGGTTGCCTCCGGCGCGCGCCATTACCGCCGTCAGCACCGTGCGCTCGACATGGCCGATCACCATGTCGAAGATTCCGCTCGCCGGCTCGCCATCGAGCTTGCGGAAATACTCGTCGAGCGAGCGCTCGACGCAATGGCCGATCTCGTTGCGGCCGTTGAGCGAGACTTTTTTCTTCATGCCGCGAGGGCCTCCCCTGCCCAGTCCGCCGCGCCACGCGGATGCGCGGCGTGACGCATCGCCGCCGCGCTTGCTGGCGCCCCGATCTGCAGACGCTCGCCACGCGCGGCGAGCTCGTCGAAATAGCGCTCGACGAGCGCGAGCTGCGCGTGCGCGGTTTCGGCGGCATTCATCGTCGCGCGAAACACGTCGCCTCCCGCGAGCAGGCGTGTGTACCAGCCCAGGTGCTTGCGCGCGATGCGCACGCCCATCGCCTCGCCATAGAACGCATGATGGTCGGCGAGGTGCGCGACGATCACCTCGCGCACCTCGGCCACCGTCGGCGGCGGCAGCAGTGTGCCGGTGGCGAGATAGTGGGTGATTTCGCGGAAGATCCACGGCCGCCCTTGCGCCGCACGGCCGATCATCAGGCCGTCGGCGCCGGTGACGGCGAGCACGCGCCTCGCGTGCTGCGGCGAGGCGATGTCGCCATTGGCGAATACCGGGATCGATACTGCGCGCTTGACTGCGGCAATGGTCGCGTATTCGACGGCGCCCACGAACAGGCATGCGCGCGTGCGTCCGTGGATGGCCAGCGCGGCGATTCCGGCGGCCTCGGCGATGCGCGCGATGTCGAGCGCGTTGCGGCTTGCAGGATCGGGCCCGGTGCGGATCTTGAGCGTCACCGGCACGTCAACCGCGGACACGACCGCCTCGAGGATCCGCGCGACCAGCGCGCGGTCGGCGAGCAGCGCTGAACCGGCGGCGGCGTTGCAGACTTTCTTGGCCGGGCATCCCATGTTGATGTCGATGATCGCCGCACCGCGCGCGACGTTATAGCGTGCCGCCTCGGCCATCGTCGCAGGATCGGCGCCGGCGATCTGCACGGCGACCGGCGCGACTTCGCCGGCGTGATCGGTGCGCCGGCGCGATTTGTCGGTGCCCCACAGTTGCGGGTTGGACGCGACCATCTCCGACACCGCGTAGCCTGCGCCAAGCCGCTTGCACAACTGCCGGAACGGGCGGTCGGTGACGCCGGCCATCGGCGCGACCGCGAGATTGTTCGACAGGGTGTAGGGTCCGATGCGCACGCGATGAACTTGCAGGGAAAGCGACGGGGGGTGCGAATTATACCGGCAATGCGGTGCGCGACGCGGGCACGCGGTTTGCGTTGGATCGGCCGCGCGTCAGAACCCGAACAGCATCGCGCGCGTGAACGCCCGCCTGGCGAGCGGCAGCGCGTCGAACAGCGCGAGCCCTGCACCGCGCGGCCATCCGGCGAGCGGCAGCCTGCCCCCGAACAGTCGCGTGAGCCCGTGCGTGAACGCGATTCCTGCGATGCGGTCGGGCCTGCGCTGCGCCAGGTAGCGGTCGATCATCGCGCGCGCGCCGATGCCGTCGCGCGGCGTGTCGATGACGATGCGCGCCAGCTCGTACGCATCGCGCAATCCCATGTTGAAGCCCTGGCCCGCCACCGGATGCAGCGTCTGCGCGGCATTGCCCAGCATGGCGACATGCGGTAATGCGGCCGGCTTCGCATATTCGAGCAGCAACGCAAATGTGCGGCGCGTGCCCACCTCGACGATCGTACCGATGCGCGGACCGGCATGCGCGGCGAGTGCAGCGAGGAAGGCGGCATCGTCCATCGCCAGCGTGGCTTCGGCGCGCGCCGGCGTCATCGTCCACACCAGTGCGTAGCGCCCGCCCTTGGGCAGCAGCGCGACCGGCCCCTCCGTGGTGAAGCGCTCGTAGGCGACGCCATCCTGCGGCGTTGCGCGCGCGACGTCGGCGATTAGCGCGACTTGCCCGTAGTCGTGGCGGGCGCGGCGAATGCCCGTG
>DATCFA010000121.1:0-3025 GCA_036509805.1 Casimicrobiaceae bacterium | reverse complement strand
GGCGAAGATCTCTGTGCCATGGTGCGCCAGCAACGCCTTGTTCGCGGTGACAATGTGCTTGCCATGCGCGATCGCCTCGAGGATCAGCGCGCGCGCCGGCTCGATGCCGCCGATCAGCTCGCAGACGATGTCGACGTCCTTGCGCCGCACGAGCTGCGCCAGGTCGTCCGACACGTCGATCCGCCGCGCGCCGCCGGCGATCGCGTCGGCGCGTGCAGGCGTGCGCGTGGCGATCGCCGTCACTTCGATCGGCCGGCCGGCGCGGCGCGCGATTTCGCCGGCGTTGCGCGCGAGCACATCGAACGTGCCGCGGCCGACGATGCCGAAGCCCAGCAGGCCGACGTTGAGCGGCTTCAGCGCGGCGATGACGCGGTCTCCTCGACCTCACGCGGCGCCTGCGCGACGAAATCCTGCGCGGCATCGTCGCGGAACATCTGCTTGATGCCGCGGATCGCCTGCCGCGTGCGCGCCTCGTTCTCGATCATCGCGAAGCGCACGTGGCCGTCGCCGAACTCGCCGAAACCGATACCCGGCGATACCGACACCTTGGCCTGCGCGAGGAGCCGCTTGGCGAATTCGAGCGAGCCCAGCGCGCGGTAGCGCTCGGGAATCGGCGCCCACACGTACATCGATGCCTTGGGTGTCTCCACCGCCCAGCCCGATTCGTGCAGACCCTTGACCAGCACGTCGCGGCGGCGCTGGTAGGTCATCGCGATCTCGCTAACGCATTCCTGCGGCCCTTCGAGTGCGGCGATCGTCGCCACCTGGATCGGCGTGAACGTGCCGTAGTCGTGGTAGCCCTTGATGCGCGCCAGCGCGTTGACGAGGTCGCGGTTGCCGACCATGAAGCCGACGCGCCAGCCCGCCATGTTGTAGCTCTTCGACATCGTGAAGAACTCGACGGCGACGTCACGCGCGCCCGCCACCTGCATGATCGACGGCGCTTTCCAGCCGTCGAAGCAGATGTCGGCGTACGCCAAGTCGTGCACGATCCAGATGCCGTGCTCGCGCGCCAGCGCGACGATCTTCTCGAAGAACGGCAGCTCGACGCATTGCGCGGTCGGATTCGACGGGAAGTTGAGGATCAGCATCTTCGGCTTCGGAATCGACAGCCTGATCGTCATCTCCAGTTGTGCGAGGAATTCGCTTTCGGTCGTCATCGGCACCGAGCGCACGTCGGCACCGGCGATGATCGGGCCGTAGATGTGGATTGGGTAGCTCGGGTTGGGCACCAGCACGGTATCGCCGCGCCCGAGCGTCGCCAGCACCAGGTGCGCGATGCCTTCCTTCGAACCGATGGTGACGATCGCCTCGGTGTCGGGGTCGAAGTCGACGTTCCAGCGCGCGCGGTACCAGTGGCAGATCGCGCGGCGCAGCCGCGGGATTCCCTTCGACACCGAGTAGCCGTGCGTATCGGGACGCTGCGCGGTCTCGACCAGTTTCTGCACGATGTGCGCGGGCGTCGGGCCGTCGGGATTGCCCATGCCGAAGTCGATGATGTCCTCGCCCCGCCGTCGTGCAGCCATCTTGAGCTCGGCGGTGATTGAGAAAATATAGGGGGGCAGGCGCGTCAGCCGCGCAAAACGGGTATCGGGAGAAAGTGACATCGGAGCTTTCACGTGAGCGCCCGGAACCGTCCGAGCGACGTGGAAGCGGCAGAACGGCTTGGGATCAGCGGGCCGGCGGCAGCAACCGGCTACAATTCTCGCTAAATCCGCCATTTATTGCAATGCACCATGCAAAACGCCTGCAGTCCCGCAGCGCAACGAGGTGCGTGATTGCAACGCCCGTCAACCACAGATCATGAAACTCCATTTGCAAACCGGCGTTGTGCTGCTCGTCACCGGGTCCGGACCCGGCTGGATACGCGTCAATGCCGATGAATATCGCGAAAACCTGGTGCTGACGCCGGAGGCCGTCCACCCGGGGGGGGCGCCGGGCGGTTTCGATGCGCTCGCGCCTGCCGATTTCGCGGCGCTGCTCGACCAACAGCCCGAAATCGTGCTGTTCGGCACCGGCGCGAAGCAACGCTTCCCGCATCCGCGGCTCACCGCTGCACTGATCGACGCGCGCGTCGGCGTCGAAGTGATGGATACACCCGCCGCGTGCCGCACGTTCAACATCCTCACCAGCGAGGGCCGGCGCGTCGTCGCGTTGTTGCTGATCGACTGACCGACCGCGCCGCGCGGGATCGCTGATCGACCAATTCGCACACAGCGCGCGATTTCCGGTCCGGCGAATTGATACTCGCGACAAATTGCGGCGGAACCACTACACGCGGCCGCAGTCGTATTTATACGCATCCGGCGCTCCCGCGTGCTGCCGATGGCCACCAACGGAAGCCTCCGACAAATGCGTTTGCCGAGCAAGGGCAAAGTGGATGAAGGAGACGACGATGGCAAATTTGATGATGAAGAAATGGCAGGATTGGATTACGCTCGTGCTGGGCATATGGCTGTTCTTTTCGCCGTGGATACTGGGTTTCCATCCGGCGCTTCCCGGCCCGAGCTGGAATTTCTTCGTGCTCGGCATCGCGATGGTGGTGTTCGCGGCGTTCGCACTCAACCTGCGCACGCTGTGGGAAGAATGGGTTAACTTGGCACTCGGCATCTGGATGATCATTTCGCCGTGGGTGCTGCGCTTCGGCGATAACAGTGCCGCCCGCGACGACGCGATCGTCGTCGGCGTGATCGTGGCGCTGATTTCGATCTGGGCGCTGGCCGACAGCCGCACGCCGATTGCGCAGATCAGCGACCGCCCTCTGCCGCACTGACGCGGCCTAGACCTATGCGCGGGCAGCGCCGAGTTGGCGGCCGTCCGCGCGTGCGAGGGTGCGAGCGTGACTTGGCTCGACCAGGTCATCGCGGCGTGCGACGCTGTCAGCGCAGTAACGGTCCGCGCATTCACATTTCCGCGGTCAGATCTTCGAACCCGGATCCTCAAAGCTCTTGTCAGCCGCGTGATGCGCGAGCAGCTCGCGGATGTGCTCGGCGGCGCTGCGCCCGAGCGCCGACAGCGCGTAGCC
>DATCFA010000120.1:0-2101 GCA_036509805.1 Casimicrobiaceae bacterium | reverse complement strand
GCGGGCCGGTCACCGGAGGCAAGGGATGAGCACGACCATCACCAACGCTGCGCGCGTGGGTGCGGCGAAGCGCAGGACGCCGACACGATTCTGGCCGCGCGCCTGGAACTTCACGTTGTACGCGTTGATGGCGGTGTTCCTGGCCAACGTTGGCCTGATGATCGCAACGGTCGCGGTTGATTCGTTCGGCAAGATCTGGCGGGGAACCTGGTTTCCGCAGGGATGGACGTTCCACTGGTATGCCGATGCATGGCGGGAATTCCAGCTTTACGACCTGCTGATCGTGACGTTCGAAGTGATGTTCGCGGTCGTGGTGCTGGCGGTGCTGCTCGGCGTGCCGGCCGCGTACGCGCTGGCGCGCCGCGACTTCCGCGGCAAGCGCTGGCTGCTGTTCCTGTTCCTGCTGCCACTTTTGATCCCGCCGATCACCTACGGCATTCCGCTCGCCACCGTCATGTACCAGTGGCACCTGGCCGGCACCATCTGGGGGGTGATCCTGGCGAACCTGATCCCGGCGCTGCCGTTCGTGATCCTGGTGATGACGCCGTTCATCGAGCAGATCGACCCCAACCTCGAATCGGCGGCGCGCGTGTTCGGCGCGCGCACGCCGCAGATATTCCTGTACGTGCTGGCGCCATTGCTCGCGCCGGGAATTCTCGCCGCAGCACTCCTCGTGCTGGTGCGCACGGTGGCGATGTTCGAGCTGACGTTCCTCACGGCGGGACCGGATTCGCAAACGCTGGTCGTCGCGCTGTACTACGCGATGTTCGCGCCCGGCGTGCGCACGTCGCAGTCGGTCGACGCGATGGCCATGGTGTACATGGCGGTCACCCTCGTGTGGCTGCTGGTCGCGCTGCAATTCGTCAATCCGACGCAGCTCGTGAGTCGCGTCAAGGAACATCCGCAGCCCGCATGACACGGCCCACGGCCCCGGCAATCCCTACCTGGACATGCCCACGCTGAACCGGGCGACGCTGCCCTCGCTGCCGGCGGATGTCGCGCGACCCGCGTACGACATTTCCGGCGTTGGCGTGGGCATCGTCCACCTGGGCGTCGGCGCGTTTCACCGCGCGCATCAGGCGGTGTACACCGACGCGCTGCTCGCGCGCGACCCGCGCTGGGGGATCTGCGGGGCGTCGCTGCGCACGCCGCGCGCGATCGCCGGGCTCGCCGAGCAGGACGGCTTCTACAGCGTGCTGTGGAAGGGCGACGCCGGCACGCGCGCGCAAGTGATCGGCGCGCTGCGCGAAGTGCGTTTCGCCGGCGACGATCGCGCCGGCCTCGTCACGCGGATGGCCGATCCGCGGATCAGCGTGGTGACGCTGACGGTGACCGAAAAGGGCTATTGCCACGAGCCTGCGACCGGCGCGCTGGACTTTGCGCATGCGGACGTGATCGCCGACTTGGCACACCCCGCCGAGCCCGTATCCGCACCCGGCACGCTGGTCGCGGTCATCGCCGCGCGGCGCGCCGCCGGCGCGGGCGCGCTCACGATCATCAGTTGCGACAACCTGCCGCACAACGGGCACACGCTGGCGGGACTGGTACGTGAATTCGCGCGGGCGCGCGACCCGTCGCTGTTGGCGTGGATCGACGATCATGTCGCGTTTCCCGACACGATGGTCGACCGCATCGTGCCCGCGACGACCACAGGGGACCTGGCTGAAGCGCAGCGGATGCTCGGCGTGCACGACGCGGCCGTCGTGTGCGCCGAGCCGTTCGGCCAGTGGGTGATCGAAAATCGCTTCGCCGGTGCGCGTCCGGCGTGGGAGGACGCGGGCGCGCAACTCGCGAATGATGTCGGTGTCTACGAAACGATGAAGCTGCGCCTTCTGAACGGCAGCCATTCCGCGCTGGCGTACCTGGGCTTTCTGATGGGCGACGCCACGGTGTGGCAGGCGGCGAGCGACCCGCCGCTGGCCGCGTTCGTCGAAGCGATGATGCGCGACGAGATCGTGCCCACGCTGGTGGCGCCGCCGGGCGTCGACCTAGACGGCTATTGCACGGAGCTGCTGCTGCGTTTTCGCAACCGTGCGCTGCCGCATCGCACGCAGCAGATCGCGATGGACGGCTCGCAGAAGCTTCCGCAACGGCTGCTCGC
>DATCFA010000119.1:0-6032 GCA_036509805.1 Casimicrobiaceae bacterium | reverse complement strand
CGGCTTCTGCGTTCTGCTCGTCATGCTGTTCGGCTGGTTCGGCACGGTGATCGGCGAATCCGAGCACCGCCTGTACGGCCACAAGGTCGACAACTCGTTCCGCTGGAGCATGAGCTGGTTCATCTTCAGCGAAGTGATGTTCTTCGCGGCGTTCTTCGGCGCGCTGTTCTACATCCGCAACCTGTCGGTGCCCGATTTGGGCGCCATCGGCTCGAAAGTGCTGTGGCCCGATTACCACTCGGGATGGCCGACCGTCGGGCCGTATATCAAGAGCCAGTTCACGCCGATGGCGGCGATCGGCATTCCGCTGCTCAACACGATCATCCTGTTGAGCTCGGGTGTCACGCTGACGATCGCGCACCATGCGCTGAAGAGCGGCCACCGCGGCAAGCTCAAGCTGTTCCTGTTCGTGACGATCGCGCTCGGCTTCGCGTTCCTGTGCTTCCAGGCGTTCGAGTACCACCACGCGTACACGGTGCTCAACCTGAAGCTTACTTCCGGCGTCTATGGCTCGACGTTCTTCATGCTGACGGGCTTCCACGGATTCCACGTGACGATCGGCGCGATCATGCTGACGGTGATGCTGGTGCGCGTGTTCCGCGGCCATTTCGATGCCGAGCACCACTTCGGCTTCGAGGCCGCGGCGTGGTACTGGCACTTCGTCGACGTCGTCTGGCTGTTGCTGTTCGTGCTGGTGTACTGGCTTTAGCGCGAGACGCCCGATGTCGAAGCGGCGGCGCGCACGGGCGCTCAGCGCATGCCGTTGGGCGAGATCCAGCCCATGTAGTAGCCAAGCACCAGGAACGCGACCAGCGCCGCCGACAGGCCGACGCGTATCGTCAGCGCGGTGAGCATGCGCATGCCGCGCCCGCGGTCGCGGTAGAGGAATACCAGCGCCGAGAACAACGCGGCGATGATTGCCGCGAGTACGATGATGACGATCGCCTTCATGACACCGCAGTCTAATCGATTGACCCAACGCGCGCAGCGCAGGAGCGCCGAACGCCGCGTCGGCCGCGTGCCGACCTTGGCGGCGGCTGCGCTGATCGTGCTGTTCCTGTGCGCCGCCTACTGGCAATACACGCGGATGCACGGCAAGGAGGTGTTGCGCGCAGCACTCGACGCTGCCACCGCCGCGCCGCCGATCGACCTGCCGCAGGGCGTCGACGACTGGGCGGCGTTGCGCTTTCGGCCGGTGCTTTTGACCGGCCGCTACGATGCCGCGCACCAGATCCTCATCGACAACCGCATCGATGACGGCCGCGTCGGCTATCACGTCGTCACGCCGCTCGACCTGCGCGACGGGCGCACGGTGCTGGTGGACCGCGGATTCGTCGCCAGGGGCGCCACGCGCGCCGACCTGCCGGCGGCGCCGGTCGCAGCAGGCGAAGTCGCCGTGCGCGGACGCATCGAACTGCCCGGTCGCTATTTCGAGCTCGGCAAGACAGTGCCCGAGCGCAACGTCTGGCAGAACCTCGACCCCGCACGCTTTGCCGCTGCCACCGGCATCGCCGTGCCGCCGATCGTCATCGAGGAGGACGCCGCCGACGCGAAGGGCGACGGCCTTGCGCGCAACTGGCCGGCGCCGGATTTCGGCATCGAAACGAATCGAAGCTACATGATGCAGTGGATCGCGTTCGCCGCCGTCATCGCCGGGCTGTGGGTCTGGTTCCGTTTCCTGCGCAAATGAACGCCGCCACCGCATCGCGCCGCGGCCGCTTGCCGCTGATCCTGATCGCCGTCGTGTGCATCGCACCGATCATCGCGTCGGTTTGCGCGTACTACCTGTTTCCGCGCGACACCCGCAGCAACTACGGGCAGTTGCTCGTCACGGCACCGGCGCCCGCGATCGACGGCACGACGCTCGGCGGCGACGCGTTTTCGCTGGCCGCGCTTGCCGGGCACTGGGTGATGCTGGCCGCGGCCGGCGGCGACTGCGACGCCGGATGCGAACGCGCGCTCTACGCGATGCGCCAGGCGCGGGCGATCCAGGGACACGAGCGCGACCGCGTCGTCCGCGTGTGGCTCGTCACCGACGGCGCGCAGCCGTCGCGGGCATTGATCGACGCGCATCCCGACCTGACGATCGTGCGCGCGCCGGCGGATGTCCTCGCATCATGGCCGCAGGGCGCCGACCCGATTTATCTCATCGACCCGCGCGGCAACGAAGTGCTCGCGTGGCCGCGCGACCCGGACATCAGGAAGCTCGCCGACGACCTGACCAAGCTGCTGCGCGCATCGCAGATCGGCTGACGCCCAAGTGCGCGGCAGGCGGGCGTTGGACGCGCCGCCACGGACCCGTTTCGCGATCGCGGTAAAATGAAAGCCTGGCGTTCCCGCAGTTCCGCGCCCACCGCACACCCTTCATGACGACCCTCGCCCTCGCCGAAAGCCGCCTCCGGCAATTTCTCGCGCTGACCAAGCCGCGCGTGGTGTCGCTGATCGTGTTCTGTGCGGTGATCGGCATGTTCCTCGCGGTGCCCGGCCTGCCGCCGCCTGCACGCGTGTTCTTCGCCACCGTCGGCATCGCTCTGGTCGCCGGTGCTGCGGCGGCGATCAACTGCCTGGTCGAGCAGAAGATCGATGCCGCGATGCTGCGCACACGCTGGCGCCCATTGCCGGCAGGACAATTGACGCCGCGCGCGACCTTGCTGTTCGCGTCGATCATCGGCGGTACCGGCCTGTGGATGCTGTGGTCGTTCGTCAACCCGCTGACGATGGTGCTGACGCTCGGCACGTTCGTCGGCTACGCGATCATCTACACGGTGCTGCTCAAGCCGGCGACGCCGCAGAACATCGTCATCGGCGGCGCATCGGGCGCGATGCCACCGGTGCTCGGTTGGGCAGCGGTGACCAATTCCGTGTCGGCGCAGGCGCTGATCCTGTTCCTGATCATCTTCGCGTGGACGCCGCCGCACTTCTGGGCGCTGGCGCTCTACCGCACGCAGGACTACGCGCGCGCCGGCCTGCCGATGCTTCCGGTCACGCACGGCTCGCGCTACACGCGGCTGATGATCGTGCTCTACACGCTGGTGCTGGTCGCCGTGAGCTGCCTGCCGTTCGCGATCAGGATGAGCGGCGTGCCGTACCTGCTGGCGGCGCTCGCGCTGGGCGGCGGATTCCTCGGGTATGCGTGGGCGCTGTGGCGCAACTACAGCGACGCGCTCGCGCGCCGTGCGTTCCGCTATTCGATCATCTATCTCGCGGCGCTGTTCACCGCGCTTCTGGTCGACCACTACTGGCGATGAGGCGCGCGCTCGCGTTGCTGCTGATATCGGTGGTCGCGGTAGCACTTTGCGGCTGCGCGCCGCCGGCGCAGAAGTTCCGCGCATCCGACATCACCGGGTCGAATTTCGGCCACGACTTCGCGCTGACCGACTTCAACGGCAACGCGCGCACGCTCGAGGACTTTCGCGGCAAGGTCGTCGTGATGTTCTTCGGCTACACGCATTGTCCCGACGTCTGCCCGACCACCCTCGCCGAGCTCGCCGAGGCGATGAAGCGTCTCGGTGCCGCGGCCGACAAGGTGCAGGTGCTGTTCGTCACCGTCGACCCGGCGCGCGACACGCCGCAGGTTCTCGCGCAGTACGTGCCGGCGTTCGACAAGCGGTTTCTCGGATTGCGCGGCGATGCCGACGCGCTGGCGGCGACCGCCAGCGAATACAAGGTGATCTACCAGAAGCAGCCGGGCGTGACGCCCGGCGCCTATACGATGGACCATTCCGCGGGCACGTACATCTACGACACCGCGGGCCGCCTGCGCCTGTATGTCAGTTATGGCCAGGGCACCGATGTCTACGTGCACGACATCAAGGCGCTGCTCGCGCACACCTAGACCGCGCTGCGCACGTTACAGCTCGATCATCTCGAAGTCGTCCTTGCGCGCGCCGCATTCGGGACACGTCCAGTTGGGTGGCACGTCCTCCCACCGCGTGCCGGGCGCGATGCCCTCGTCGGGCGCGCCTTCGGCCTCGTCGTAGATCCAGCCGCAGATCAGGCACATGTATTTTTTCATCGAGGGGCTTCGGGCGGGACGCGTTAAAATACGATTTTAGCAATGTCGCGCGCCGCGCCATTGCGACCAGGCTCCTGCCGGCTGTCCTCGATCTCCCGATGAACGAATCCCCTCCGCTGGTCCTCACGTTCGCTGCCTCCGACCCGTCGGGTGGCGCCGGCATCCAGGCCGACATCCTGACGCTTGCCAGCATGGGCTGCCATCCGCTGTCGGTGATCACGGCGATCACCGTGCAGGACACGCTCGGCGTCGAGGGCCTGCTGGCGATGGAGTCGGATTGGGTCGCCGACCAGGCGCGCGCGCTGCTCGAGGACATGACGATCGACGCGTTCAAGATCGGCGTCATGGGCAGCGTCGAGAATGTCGCCGCGATCGCGGAGATCATCGCCGACTATCCGGACGTCCCGCTGATCCTCGACCCTGTGCTCGCGTCCGGTCGCGGCGACGAGCTCGCCAGCGACGAGATGACGCACGCGCTGCGCGAGTTGCTGTTGCCGCAGACGACGATCATCACGCCCAACAGCCTCGAAGCGCGCCGCCTCGCCGAATCCGACGAGGACGGCGACGAGCCCACGCTCGCCACCTGCGCTGCGCGGCTGATCGAGGGCGGCGCCGAGTACGTGCTCATCACCGGGACGCACGAGTCGACGGCGCAGGTGGTCAACACGCTGTACGGCAGCACGGGTGTGGTGCGCAGCGACAACTGGCCGCGGCTGTCCGGCAGCTACCACGGTTCGGGATGCACGCTGGCATCGGCGATCGCGGCGATGCTCGCCAACGGGCTCGAGCTGCCCGAGGCGGTGCGCGAGGCGCAGGATTACACGTGGCACGCGCTCGAAAAGGCGTTTCGGCCGGGGATGGGCCAGCAGCTTCCCGACCGCCTGTTCTGGGCACGCGAAGACGACGATGCCGAGGCCGCCGAAAGCGACGCCGCCGATGCCTCCGACGCCCACGCGCGCAAGCTTCCGGATGCACGCGGCAGCCACTGACACGCAACCGGCGCCGCAGGTGCGTCCGCGGCTGCGCGGCCTGTATGCGGTCACGCCCGATCTCGCCGACACCGATGCACTGGTGGCACGCGTGCGGGCGGCCATCGACGGCGGCGCGGCCGCCGTGCAGTACCGCAACAAGACTGCGGACCCGGCATTACGCGCCATCCAGGCGCAGGCGCTCGCCGCCGCCTGTCGCGGCCGCGCGTTGTTCATCGTCAACGATGACGCTGCGCTCGCCGCACGCGTCGGCGCCGATGGCGTGCACGTCGGCGAGCACGACGGCGGCATCGCTGGGGCGCGCGCGATCGTCGGCGCGAGACTGATCGTCGGCGTGTCCTGCTACGACGACCTGGCGCTGGCGCGCGCCGCCGTCGCAGCGGGTGCCGACTACATCGCGTTCGGCAGTTTCTTCGGCTCGCGCGTGAAGCCCGACGCGCGTCGCGCACACGTTTCGTTGCTGCGCGACGCCCGGGCATTCGGCGTGCCGGTGGTTGCGATCGGCGGCATCACCGCGGCGAATGCCGGCACGCTGGTCGCCGCCGGCGCCGACATGCTGGCGGTCATCTCCGGCGTGTTCGCCGCCGACGCGGCCGCCGACGTGACGCGCGCCGCGCGCGCGCTTGCACGATTGTTCGCACCACCCGGGACCGACGCATGAGCCGCAACGACGAGCTTTTCGAGCGCGCGCAGCAATCCATTCCCGCCGGCGTCAACTCGCCGGTGCGCGCGTTCCGCTCGGTCGGCGGCACGCCGCGCTTCATCGAGCGCGGCGAAGGTCCGTACGTGTGGGACGCCGATGGCGCCCGCTACATCGACTACGTCGGTTCGTGGGGCCCTGCCATCGTCGGTCACGCCGAGCCTTCGGTGGTCCGCGCGGTGCAGCAGCGCGTGCAGTCCGGGCTGTCGTTCGGCGCGCCCACCGAGCTCGAAATCGAGATGGCCGAAACGCTGTGCCGCCGGATGCCGTCGATCGAGCTCGTGCGGCTGGTGTCGTCGGGCACCGAGGCGACGATGTCGGCGCTGCG
>DATCFA010000118.1:0-7276 GCA_036509805.1 Casimicrobiaceae bacterium | reverse complement strand
CGGCGACCCCTGCGAGGAACGGTGCGAACGTACGGATGATCGGCACGAAGCGCGCGAGGATGATCGTCACGCCGCCGTACCGGTCGTAGAAGCGCTGCGTGCGCAGCAGGTGCTCGCGGCGCAGCCACCGCGAATCGGGGCGCTCGAACACCCTGGGGCCGACGTAGCGGCCGATTGCATAGTTGAGCCCGTCGCCGGCCACTGCCGCGATCGTCAGTAACAGCACCAGCAGGTGCACGTTGAGGCCCGCCGACGCGATGACGGTGCCGGCGAGGAACAGCACGGAATCGCCTGGAAGCACCGGAAACACGACGAGGCCGGTCTCGGCGAAGATCACCGCGGCGAGGATCGCGTAGAACCACGCGCCATAGTGCGCGGCAAGCTGCGCGATCGACTGGTCGAGCGCGAGGAACGAGTAGAGCAGCGTCGTCAGCACGGCGGGGTTGGTTGGGCCTTCCTGCTTTCCCGATCCCGCCTCGTGCTACGGCAGGATCTTCTCCGCGCCGGTGTCGCGTCGCTTGTCGGCCTTGACGAGGTCTTCGCGCGACACGCCCATCCACATCACCAGCGGCGCCAGCACCAGCACCGACGAGTAGATGCCGAACAGGATGCCGATCGAAAGTGCCAGCGCGAAGTAGTGCAATGTCTCGCCGCCGAAGATCAGCATCGACGTCACCATGATCTGCGTCGAGCCGTGCGTGATGATCGTGCGCGACATCGTGCGCGTGATCGCGTTGTCGATCACGTGCGTCACCGTCGCCTTGCGCATCTTGCGGAAATTCTCGCGGATCCGGTCGGCGATGACGACCGATTCGTTGACCGAATAACCGAGCACCGCCAAAACCGCCGCCAGCACTGGCAGCGAAAATTCCCACTGGAAGAACGCGAAGAAGCCCAGGATGATCACGACGTCGTGCATGTTGGCGATGATCGCCGCCAGCGCGAAGCGCCATTCGAAGCGCATCGCCAGGTATGCGACGATGCCGATCGCCACCAGCAGCAGCGCCAGCGCACCGTTCTCGTAGAGCTCCTTGCCCACCTGCGGGCCGACGAACTCGACGCGCTTCTGCGACGCCGTCGCGTCGTCGGCCTTGAGCACGCTCATCACCTGGTCGGACAGCTTGGCGCTCGACACGCCTTCCTTGAGCGGCAGCCGCACCAGTGCCGTATCGTCGGTGCCGAAGCGCTGCACCGAGTATTCGCCGAGCTTCAGCGTGTCGATCGCCGCGCGCACGCGATCGAAGTCGGCCGCATGCGCATACTGCACCTCGATTACCGTGCCGCCGCGGAAATCGACGCCGAAATTGAGCCCGCGCGTGGACAGGAAGAAGATCGCCGCGAGGAAGGTGATCATCGAGATGACGTTGAACACCAACGCATGCCGCATGAACGGGATGTCGTTCTTGAATCGGAAGAATTCCATTGTCGGTTCGCGTCAGATCGTGAGGTGGCGGCGGATGCGCGGCGTCATGTCGCGTGTTTCTTCGCCGGCACGCGGACGTTGGCGGCGGGTTCGGCCGTCGGTCGCCAGACCTGGCCGATCGAGATCTTGTCGAGCTTCTTGCGCCGGCCGTAGATCAGGTTGACGATGCCGCGCGAGATGAACACCGCCGAGAACATCGACGTCATGATCCCCAGGACGTGCACGACCGCGAATCCACGCACCGGTCCGGAACCGAAGATCAGCAGCGCGATGCCCGCGATCATCGTCGTCACGTTGGAGTCGAGGATCGTTCCCCACGCGCGTTCGTAGCCCGCCTGGATGGCGGCGTGAGGCGTGGCGCCCCAGCGCAGCTCCTCGCGTATGCGCTCGTTGATCAGCACGTTGGAATCGATCGCCATGCCGAGCGTCAGCGCGATGGCGGCGATGCCGGGCAACGTCAGCGTTGCCTGGATCATCGACAGCACCGCGACCAGCAGCAACAGGTTGATCATCAGCGAAACCGTCGAGATCACGCCCATCAGCAGGTAGTAGGCGGAAATGAAGATCGCCAGCACGATGAAGCCGTGCTTGACGGAGTCGAAGCCCTTGGCGATGTTCTCGGCGCCCAGCGACGGGCCCACGGTGCGCTCCTCGACGATCTCCATCGGCGCGGCCAGCGCGCCTGCGCGCATCAGCAACGCGATGTCCTTGGTCTCGCGCGTGCTCATCTGCCCGCTGATCTGGAAGCGTGCGCCGAGCTCTTCCTGGATCGTCGGCGCGGTGATCAGCTCGGTCTTGTTCTTGTCGACGAGCAGGATCGCCATCCGCTTCTTCAGGTTCTCGCGCGAGATGTCGCGGATGATGCGGCCCCCTGCGGCGTCGAGCGTGACGCTGACGATCGGCTGGTTGTCGCGGCTGTCGAATCCCGGCTGCGCGTCCTGGATGCGGTCGCCGGTCAATACGGCCTGGCGGCGCACGACGCTGGGAATGCCGTTGCGGTCCTTGTACAGGTCGGTGCCGATCGGCACGTTGCCGTTCGTCGCCGCTTCAAGCGCACCCGGATCGTCGTCGACCATGCGGATCTCGAGGGTCGCCGTGCGGCCGAGAATGTCCTTCGCGCGCGCCGTGTCCTGCACGCCGGGCAACTGCACGACGATGCGATCCGAGCCCTGCTGCTGGACGATCGGCTCGGCAACGCCCAGCTCGTTGACGCGGTTGCGCAGGATCTGGATGTTCTGCTGGACTGCGCTGTCCTCGATGCGCTTCAGCGCTTCGGGCTTCAGCGTCGCATACAGCCGCAGGTCATCCGGCGAGGTGTCGACGGTACGCTCGACGAGGTCCGGGTAATTCTTGTCGATGACGAGCTGCGCCTTTGCGCGCTCGCCGGCGTCGCGAAAGCGCACGACGACGTTACCCCCCTCCCGAGTGACGCCGGCGTAGCGGATCTTCTCGCTGCGCATCAACGAGCGGATGTCGCCCGTGTAGCGATCGGCGGCCTTCTGGAGGGCTCCGTTCATGTCGACCTGCAGCAGGAAATGCACGCCGCCGCGCAGGTCGAGACCCAGGTACATCGGCAGCGCGCCGATCGACTCCAGCCATCGTGGCGACGACGAAACGAGATTCAGCGCGACGATGTAATCGGGGTCCTTCGGGTCGGGGTTGAGCTTTGCCTGCAGTACATCCTTGGCCTTGGCCTGTGCATCGGGCGTGTCGAAGCGCACCTTGATGCCGACGGCATCGAGCTCGTCGCCGCGAAAGCCGATGCCGGCGGTCTTCAGCACCGATTCGACGGTGGCGAGCATCGCCGTGTCGATCTTGACCCCCGCCTTCGACGTCGACACCTGCACGGCGGGGACCTCGGCAAACATGTTGGGAAGCGCATACAGCACGCCGATTACCAGTGCGGCGACGATGACGACGTACTTCCAGGCGGGATATCGGTTCATGACGGGTCGAAAACAGGTCGCGGGGAGGGCCGGCGGCTGTGCGCATTCGCATCGCGCTCGCGCGAAATCGTCGCCGCCGGGAAAGCGTGTGGCTGCAGGTGCACGCCGCGGCGCCTAGAGGCTCTTCAGCGTGCCCTTCGGCAGCAGCTGGGTGACGGAGCCGCGCTGCACGGTGACCTCGACACCCGACGCGATCTCGAGCGTCACGTACTGGTCGGAGATCTTCGAAATGCGCCCGACGAGGCCACCGCCGGTGATCACCTCGTTGCCCTTGTCCAGCGCCGCCAGCAACTCGCGCTGCTCGCGCGAGCGCTTCTGCTGCGGGCGGATCAGCAGGAAATAGAACACCACGAAGATGGCGATCATCGGCAGGAACGACGTCAGCATGTCGGTGGGCGACGATGTGCCGGACGCTTGGGCGTATGCGGAAGAAATGAACACGTAGGAATCTCCAGGAGCGGCGTCGCGTCGATGTGCCCTTCACGCGCGCGGATTGTCGGGGAGCAGCGGACGGCCTGTCGGCACGCGCGCAGTGGCCCTCTTAAAACGTCACCAAATCAACCGTTTATTTTAGCATGGACGTGCGGTCCTGGTGGAACTGCCGGCGATAGGCGGCGAAGTTGCCGGCGCCGATCGCATCGCGCAGCTCGCGCGTGAACGCAAGGTAGTAATAGAGGTTGTGGATCGTCGCCAGGCGCGCGCCGAGAATCTCGTTGACGCGCTGCAGGTGGTGCAGGTAGGCGCGGCTGAAATTGCGGCAGGTATAGCAGCCGCATGTGCCGTCCAGCGGCGCCGTGTCGCGGCGATGGATGGCGTTGCGTATCTTGATGTCGCCGAAGCGCGTGAAAAGCCATCCATTGCGCGCATTGCGCGTGGGCATCACGCAGTCGAACATGTCGATGCCGCAGGCGACGCCTTCGACGATGTCCTCGGGCGTGCCCACGCCCATCAGGTAGCGCGGGCGATCGGCGGGCAGCCCCGGCGCGACGTGCGCGAGGATGCGCTGCATATCCGCCTTCGGCTCGCCGACCGAAAGCCCGCCGATCGCGTAGCCATCGAAGCCGATGTCGGTGAGCGCGCCCGCCGACTCGTCGCGCAGGTCCTCGTGCATGCCCCCCTGGATGATGCCGAACAGCGCGTTGTGGTTTCCCTCGTGCGCGTCCTTCGAGCGCCGCGCCCAGCGCATCGACAGGCGCATCGACTGCGCTGCCGCGTCGTGCGTCGCCGGATACGCCGTGCATTCATCGAACGCCATCACGATGTCGGCGTCGAGCGTGCGCTGGATCTGCATCGAGCGTTCGGGCGTCAGGAACATCCTGTCGCCGTTGACCGGTGAGGCGAAGGCAACGCCTTCCTCGCCGATCTTGCGCAGCGCGCCGAGGCTCCAGACCTGGAAGCCGCCGGAGTCGGTGAGGATCGGCAGTTGCCACCCCATGAAGCGATGCAGGCCCTGGTGCAGCGCGATGACGTCGGTGCCGGGGCGCAGCCACAGGTGAAACGTATTGCCGAGGACGATCTGCGCGCCGATTTCGGCCAGCTCGTCGGGCGCCATCGCCTTGACGGTCCCGTAGGTGCCCACCGGCATGAACACCGGTGTGTCGAGCGTGCCGTGCGCGAGCTCGAGCCGCCCGCGACGGGCGCGCCCGTCGGTGGCGGTGACCGCGAATTTCATCGACGTCCGGGAAGTCGCGCGCCGCGGCGGCGCAGCGTGAAAGCGGCCAGCGTGAACAGCAGCAATCCCATCGCCGCGAGCAGCGCGGGGGACAACGCGGGGACGATCCAGCCGCGGCCGCAGTTGCCGGCGCCGAAGTCGAACGCGTTCTTCCACACCTGGTAGTAATCGCCGCCGAAGTCGGTGCCGATCGTGCCGTCGAGCGGCAGTACCGGCGCCATGCCGATCATCATCACGCAGGAGGTGGGGAGCAGCCGCAGCGCGATGGCGGGGTCGACCTGGTTGTTGGCGTTCGGTTGCGCCCAGGCGGCGAGCACCAGCGTGCCCGGCTTCGCCTGGTTGCCGCCCGCGTAGCCGATGCCGGCGATGGGATTGGCGAACAGCGACGAAACGCCCACCGTTAGCGGGTGCGCGACCAGGGAGCTCGCGTTGAGGGACTTCGGATTCGGCTGTGCGCCGAACGTGTCGGTGGTGTTCGGGTCGATGGTTTCGAGCTGTCCCCAGCCGTGCGCCTGTCCCAGCGCCTGCCCGCTGCGGTCGCTGCGATCCTGGTCGTAGAACGTCGCGAGGATCACCGGCCGGCCGGCCTCGGCGAACTGGTAGACGGCATCGCCCACCGCAGGCGCACTCTGGAACAGCCGGTCCTCGAACAGCAGGATTTCATCGTACGACGCCATCAGCGTCGCCAGGTCCGGAGGCCCGTTGCTCACGTCGAGCGCGGTGAAGTGATGCCCGCTGATGTGCGCCGACAGGTCGCCGGCGACGAAGTCGAAGTTGCGGTTGGACAGCACGCCCACGCGCGCAGCGTGCGCGTACGGCGCTGCCAGCGATGCAAGCGAGATCACGGCCGCCAATGCGAGCCGCAGCGAAAATTGCATGTTCACGAATTGCGGCAACGGCGCGCGCGACGCGCGTCGTAACCGCCAGTTAACCGGTTGCGCCAAGGGTAGCGATACCGTCGCGGATTGACAAGGCTTGCGGGCTGCCGAAGGCCCGGTTTGCGACCGCCGGTTGCGGAATTTGTGCAAAAAGACGCCATTTGTCGTCGATTGGCGACATTCCACGTTGTCAGCGGTGTTGCGAGCCTCCGGCGCGCGTCAGCAGCATCGCATCGCCGTAGCTGAAAAAACGATAACGCTCGCGGATCGCGTGTGCGTACGCATGCTGGATCGTCGCGAAGCCGGCAAACGCCGAGACCAGCATCAACAGTGTCGAGCGAGGGAGGTGGAAATTGGTCAGCAGCCGGTCGGCGACGCGAAACCGGTAGCCGGGCGTGATGAACAGCGACGTCTGCGCGGCGCCGGCGACGATGCCGCCGTCGGCGTCCACCGCGGATTCGAGCGCACGCAGCGACGTCGTGCCGACGGCGATCACGCGTCCGCCCCGCGCGCGCGCCTGCGCGACACTGGCGGCGGTGGCGGCAGGAACGTGGAAATGCTCGCTGTGCATCCGGTGCAATGCCAGGTCGTCGTGCGTGACGGGATGGAACGTTCCGGCGCCGACGTGCAAGGTCACGTACGCGACATCGATGCCCGCTTCGGCCAGCGCGATGAACATCGGCTCGTCGAAATGCAGACCCGCGGTGGGCGCCGCCACCGCGCCGGGATGGCGCGCGTAGATGGTCTGGTAACGCATTTCGTCGCGCGCGTCGGCGGCGCGCGTGATGTAGGGCGGCAGCGGCGTTTCGCCATGCGCATCAAGCCACGCCGCGACATCCTGCGCGCCGGCGAAGCGCAGATGGAAGAAGCGGCCCTCGCGCGCGAGCACCGTCGCGCGCGCGCCACCGTCGAACGTGATCGACGTGCCCGCGCGCGGCAGATGACCGGCGCGCAACTGCGCCCACGCTTCGTCGGAGCCGACGATGCGCTCGACGAGCATCTCGACGCGGCCGCCGGTGGGCTTCACGCCCACGGCGCGCGCCTTGATCACCCGCGTGTCGTTGAAAATCATCAGATCGCCGCGCGTGAGCCACTGCGGCAAGTCGGTGAAACGGCCGTCGACGAGCGCGCCATCGCCGACACGCAACAGGCGGCTTTCGCTGCGCGTCGCGGGTGGTGCCTGCGCGATCAGCTCGGGCGCCAGCGAAAAGTCGAAGTCCTGCAGGCGATAGGTCGATTCCACGCGGTCGAGTTTAGCCGACGGCACGCTTGACACTCGTGATATGAACGACCGCCGGGCACGGACCGCGACGGGAAGTAACGCGCACGTGGAAGATCGCATGCGTTGGTGCCGGGA
>DATCFA010000117.1:0-2620 GCA_036509805.1 Casimicrobiaceae bacterium | reverse complement strand
GCGCAAGCTTGCGCACGCGGGCTGCGACGTGATCGTCAACTACTACAACAGTCACGACGAGGCGCAGGCGCTGTGCGACGAAATCGTCGCGCTCGGCCGTCGCAGTTTCGCCGTGCAGGGTTCGGTAGCCGACGTCTCCAGCGTGGACGACATGTTCGCCGCAATCGGCGAGCGCTTCGACCGACTCGACATCGTCGTCAGCAATGCCGCCAGCGGCGTGCTGAAGCCCGCGCTGGAAATGACGCTGAAGCACTGGCGCTGGTGCATGGAGACCAACGCGTTCGCGCTCAACCTGCTCGCGCAGCGCGCGGTGCCGATGATGCCCGCGGGCGGACGCATGCTCGCGATGTCGAGCCTCGGCGCGTCGCGCGCAATTCCCAACTACGCATTCATCGGCGCGTCGAAGGCGGCGCTCGAGTCGCTGGTGCGTGCGCTCGCGCAGGAGCTCGGGCCGCGCGGCATTCGCGTCAACGCCGTCAGCGCGGGAGTCGTCGACACCGACGCCCTCGCCTATTTTCCCAACCGCGACCGGCTGCTCGCGGAGTTTGCCGAGCGCACGCCGGCCGGCCCCGTGCTCACGGCGGAAAACGTCGCCGACGCGATCTACCTGCTGTGCCTGCCCGAGGCGGAAAAGATCACCGGGCAGACCATCGTCGTCGATGGCGGCTTTGCCATTTCGGGTTGACATGACGCGCGACAGCGGACTCGAAGGCAAGATCGCGCTGGTGACCGGCGGCAGCCGCGGCATCGGCCGGGCGATCGTCGAGACGCTGGCGGCGGACGGCGTCGATGTCACCTTCCTCTATCTCGGCAACGCGGCCGCCGCCGAGGACGTGGTCGCCGCGGCCACTGTCGCCGGGATGCGCGTCGCGGCGCTGCGCACGGACATCCGCGACGCGCGCGCCTGCGAGGCGGCCGTCGAGCAGCTTGCCGACGCCAAGGGCGCGATCGACATCCTCGTCAACAACGCCGGCGTGGTGCGCGACAACGTGCTTACCGGAATGTCCGACGACGAAGTGAAGGACGTCCTCGACACCAACGTCGGCGGCGTGTTCAACGTGACGCGCGCGGTCGCGCCTTTCATGGTGTCGCGCCGCAGCGGCAGCATCGTCAACCTGAGCTCGGTGTCGGCGACACGCGGTGGCCGTGGACAGACGAACTATGCGGCGAGCAAGGGCGCGATCGAGGCGTTCACGCGTGCGCTGGCGGTCGAGCTTGCGCCGCGCAGGATTCGCGTGAATGCGGTGGCGCCTGGGGTCATCGAGACCGATATGTCGCAGGCGGTGAGGGATGCGGCCGGCGACGAGGTAAAGTCACGCATATTGCTGAGGCGCTTCGGGTTGCCGCAGGACGTCGCCAATGCGGTGTGGTTCCTCGCGTCGCAGCTATCCGACTACATGACAGGCCAGGTCGTCCACGTGGACGGCGGTTTCAAGATGGAGTGAGGGAAAGGGCATATGGAATTTACAAGAGCCGAAATCGATGCGGTATTTCCAAAGGTCGCCGACGTGATCGCCGACGCGCTCGGCTGCGACCTGGCCGACGTCAAGGTCGACTCGTCGCTGATCGAAGACCTGGACGCCGAGTCGATCGACTTCCTCGACCTGGTGTTCCGCCTGGAGCGCGCGTTCAAGGTCAAGATTCCGCGTGGAAAGATCGTCGAGGATGCGCGCGGCGACCTGGCCGAAGCCGATTTCGAGCAGAAAGGGATCGTCACCGAAGCGGGACTCGCGCGGCTGCGCCAGTTCCTGTCCGAAGTGCCGGCTGCACGCATCAAGACTCCGCTCAAGGCCGCCGACATACCGCGCCTGTTCACGCCGGAGACGTTCTGCAAGGTGGTGCTGCGCGCGCAGAAGAACGCGCCGGCCGCCTGACGAGGAGCAGGATGGGCGGACGCTACGGCGCATTCACGTTCTGCGACCGGATCACCGAGTACGTCCCCGCCCGTCGCGCGCGCGCAACGTTCGCCGTACCTGCGGCGCTCACCGGCTTTACGTCGTGCCTGGTGGCGGAAGCCACCGGCCAGCTCGCCGCGTGGGTGTCGATGGCGCACATTGGTTTTCGCGGTCGGCCGGTGGCGGCGCTCGCACGCGACGTGCGGATGGGAGACGACGTGCGACCGGGTGACACGCTGACGCTCGAGGTCGACGTCGAGGACTGCGACGAGCAGGCGGTGTTCTACCAGGGCCGCGCGCATGTCGGTGGCCGCATGGCCGTGCGCCTCATCGACTGCCTGGGGCCGATGCTGCCACAGGACGATTACGATTCCGCTGACGACTTGGCGCGCGAGTTCGCGCTGTTGTGCGGTGCTGGTGCGCAGCCCGGGCGCTTCGAGGGCATCGGCGAGCATGTGATGGAAACGCTGGCCGCCAGCGCCGACTCGCGCAGCGCGCGCCTGCACGTTCCACTGGACGCGCCGTATTTCGTCGATCATTTTCCGCGCCGGCCGGTGTTTCCGGCGACGTTGCTGCTCGATCACGCGATCCGCGTGGCCGGCGAGCTCGTCGGCGACGATGGCACGCCGCAGCGCGTCGCGGGCGTCACCAACGTCAAGATGCGCGACTTCATACGTCCGGGCGAGGACGTGCTGCTCAAAGTCGCGCGCGCGTCGCCCGGCGAG
>DATCFA010000116.1:0-4444 GCA_036509805.1 Casimicrobiaceae bacterium | reverse complement strand
GCGCGCGAGCCGCGATTGTCCACCTGCCTCTCGCCTACCTCACGCCGGTCTGTCGGTTGATGCCGGCGCGAGGCAGTGCGCCATGAACGTACGCAGACCCTTGGTCACGTATTTGTCTTTCTGGTAGATCAGGTCGAACCTGCGTTCCAGTTTAGGCAGCGTGGTCTTCAGCAGTACCAGTTGCCGGCGCCGCAGCATGTCTTCGACGATGTGGCGAGACAGGCATGTGACGCCGAGCCCTTCGGCCGCGGCGCGCTTGATGGCCTCGGCGCTTCCCAGCTGCATTTGCAGCGGCGCTTGACGCAGGTACGGCACCAGCGCGTTTTCGACCGCTTCGCGGGTGCCGGAGCCGGGCTCGCGAAAGAGCCAGCGCGCTTCGCGCAGCGCAGCCACCGGCACCGCACGCTTGCGACCGGCGCGCGCGAGTTCGTGCCTGGGCGAACACACGATGACCAGTTCGTCGGTCATCCAGGAGACGACCGTCGTGGACCTGTCGAGGCACGGTCCTTCGACAAACCCCATGTCCACCGCGAACGATGCGACCAGCGCCGCGATGTCGCTGGTATTGCCCACGTGGATCTCGACGTGCGCGCGCGGATATCGTTTGCAGAATCGTGCCACCACGCGCGGCAGGATGTAATTGGCGATGGTCGTGCTGGCGCCGAGACGCAGTTGATACGCGGTGGACCCGCTGCCGCTGCCGAATTCCGCTTCGATGGCCGCTGCGCTTTGCAGCAGCGATTGCGCATTCGGGAGCAGCGCGCGGCCGGTATCGTTGAGTACAAGCCGCCGTCCGACGCGGTCGAACAACGGACTGCCGAGCACGTTCTCGAGCTCGATCAGTGCGGCGCTGGTCGCCGATTGCGACAGCGACAACGTGATCGCGCCCGCTGTCGTGCCGCCGCTCGCGGCGACGGCGACGAATATCTGCAGCTGCCGCAACGTGATTCGTGAAGGGATCATCTACCTACCTTATAGGTTGATTATATGCATACAATCTGCTTTATTGTTTATGGATTGCGCGCTAGATTCACTTCACCACCTCCTTCGCGACGTTGCGCGCGGCAACCAGACCCTCGAACTTCGCCGGGGCATCGCGGACGCGCGGTTGACTCAAGCATCGTCGTCATCCATGAAGATCGTTTTCGAGAACCGTCCGTTGCCGTCGCCGGGCGACGCGCCCAAGCGCATCGAGTACACGACGTGCTACATGTGCGCGTGCCGCTGCGGCATCAAAGTGACGTTCGAGGGCGCCAAGCTGCGCTTCATCCAGGGCAATCGCGACCATCCGGTCAACCGCGGCGTGCTGTGCGCCAAGGGCTCGGCGGGCATCATGAAGCAGCTGTCGCCGGCGAAGCTTTCGAAGCCGCTGAAGCGACGCGCGGGTACCGAGCGCGGCGACGGCGTCTTCGACGAAATCGAATGGGACGAGGCACTGTCGATCGTCGAAGCGCGCTTGCGCAAGATACGCGACAGCGATCCGCGCAAACTCGCGTTCTTCACCGGCCGTGACCAGATGCAGGCGCTGACCGGCCTGTGGGCACAGCAGTTCGGCACACCCAACTGGGCAGCGCACGGCGGATTCTGCTCGGTGAACATGGCGGCGGCCGGCCTCTACACGATCGGCTATTCGTTCTGGGAATTCGGCGCGCCCGATTGGGATCGCGCGCGCTACTTGGTGCTGTGGGGCGTCGCCGAAGATCACGCGTCGAATCCCATCAAGATCGGGCTCGACAAGCTGAAGCGCCACGGCGCCAAGTTCGTTTCCATCAACCCGGTGCGCACCGGCTATTCGGCGATCGCCGACGAGTGGGTGCCCGTGCGGCCCGGCACCGACGGCCTGCTCGCGCTGTCGATCGTCAACGTGCTATTGACGGATGGCACGATCGACTACGAATTCCTCGCGCGCTACACCAATGCCGGATGGCTGGTCATCTGCGATCCGGGAGCCGCTGACGACGGACTTTTCGCGCGAGACCGTGAGGCGCGTCCACTCGTCCACGACGAAGGCAGCGGAGCGCTGACGGGCGCGGTGACGTCCGATACGCGCGTCGCATTGTTCGGCACCTATACGCTGGCGGACGGGCGCACGGCGAAGACATCGCTGTCGCTCGCCGCCGAGCGTTATCTCGACGCACGCTACGCGCCGGAAAGCGTCGCCGCCGAATGCGGCGTCGACGCGACGACGATCCGCCGGATCGCGCGCGAAATGGCCAACGTCGCATTCAACGAGACGATCACGCTGCCGATCGAATGGACGGACGTGTGGGGCAACGTGCACGCCAGTGTCACCGGCCGTCCGGTGGCGATCTACGCGATGCGCGGGATCTCCGCGCATTCCAACGGCTTCCACACCTGCCGCGCGCTGCACTTCATCCAGATGCTGCTCGGCGCGCTCGACGGTCCCGGCAACTTCCGCGCACGCGCGCCGTATCCGAAGCCGGTGCCGCCGCGCCAGGTGCCGGCAACGGCCGCCACGCATCCGCGCGCGCCGCTCGCGGGTTCGCCGCTCGGCTTTCCGATGCGCCCCGAGGACCTGGCCATCGACGCCGACGGCAATCCGCTGCGGATCGACAAGGCGTTCTCGTGGCAGGCGCCGCTCGCCGCGCACGGGATGATGCACATGGTGATCGCCAACGCGGTAGCGGGCGACCCGTATCCGATCGACACGCTGATGCTGTTCATGGCAAACATGGCGTGGAATTCATCGATGAACACCTCCGGCACGCGCGACATGCTGCGCGCCAGGGACGAGAGCGGCGAATACAGGATCCCGTTCATCATCGTCGCCGACGCGTTCCGCTCCGAAACCGTCGCGTTCGCCGATCTCGTGCTGCCCGACACGACGTATCTCGAGCGCTACGACGCGATCTCGCTGCTCGACCGGCCGATCTGCGAGGCCGACACCATCGCCGATGCGATCCGCCATCCGGTAATGCCGCTCGACCGCGACGTGCGCCCGTTCCAGGAAGTGCTGGTCGAGCTCGCGTCGCGCCTCGGCTTTTCGGCGTTCGTGAACCCCGACGGCAAGCGCAGGTTCCGTGGCTACCAGGATTTCATCGTCCGCTACGAAAAGGCGCCGGGCATCGGCTTTCTCGCCGGGTGGCGGGGCGCCGACGGCAAGTCGGCGCTCGCCGGCGCGCCCAACCCGGCGCAGTGGGATGCGTATATCGCGAACCAGTCGTTCTTCGAGTTCCACCTGCCGCCGGCGCAGCAGTACTACCGTTTCGCCAACCGCCGCTACCTCGAATTCGCGCGCACCGTGGGCTTCATTACCGACGTCGAGCCGATCATCATGCAGCTTTGGTCCGAGCCGTTGCAGAAATTCCGGCTGGCCGGTCTGCAGCAATATCCGGGTCCGAAGCCGACGGACCCGGCCGACTGCGAGCGGCTCGTCACCTACTTCGACCCGCTGCCTTTCTGGTACCCGCCGCTCGAAACGCAGCACACCAGTGGCGAAGCGTTCAGGTTGCACGCGATCACGCAGCGGCCGATGGTGATGTACCACTCGTGGGATTCGCAGAACGCGTGGCTGCGCCAGATCCTCGCCGACAATTACCTGTACATGAACACGGGGACCGCGCAGGAACTCGGCCTCGCCAGCGAGGACTGGGTCGAGGTGGAGTCGCACCACGGTGCGCTGCGCTGCCGTCTGCGCACGATGGAAGGCTGCGAGCCCAACACCGTGTGGACGTGGAATGCGGTGGCCAAGCAGCCGGGCGCGTGGGGCCTCGCCGTCGACGCGCCCGAGGCGACGACGGCATTCCTGCTCAACCATCTCATTGCCGAGCACCTGCCGGGTGACGCGGCAAAGTTCTCCAATTCCGATCCGGTGACCGGGCAGGCAGCGTGGTTCGACCTGCGCGTGCGCGTGCGCAAGTGCGCATCAGGCGAAGCCGGCAAGTGGCCGCCGGTCGCGGCACTGCCGGAACAGCCGGTGCCGCGACGCCTGCGCTGGGGTGCGGCGTGAAGCTCGGCCTCGTCATCGACCTCGACACCTGCGTCGGCTGTCATGCCTGCGCCACCGCGTGCAAGGAATGGAATGGCGCGTCGGCGATCAGTGGCCCGCTGACCGACGACTCGCCGTATGGGGCCGATCCGACCGGTGTGTGGTTCAACCGCATCCGCCACTACGAAGTCGGCGAGTTTCCGGATTGCAAGACGATCAATGTCCCGATGTCGTGCCTGCATTGCGAGGATGCCGCATGCGTCAGCGTGTGTCCCACCGGCGCGTCGTACAAGCGCGCCGACGGCATCGTGCTCGTCGACCAGGACCGCTGCATGGGCTGCAACCTGTGCGCATGGGCATGCCCGTACGGCGCGCGCGAGCTCGATCCCGCGTCGGGGACGATGAAGAAATGCACGCTGTGCGTCGACCGCATCTACGACACGGCGCTGCCGGTTGAAGAGCGCGAACCGGCGTGCGTGCTGGCGTGCCCGACGC
>DATCFA010000115.1:0-3140 GCA_036509805.1 Casimicrobiaceae bacterium | reverse complement strand
CGAAAGTGCTGCACACGGCGAATGAGCGACGCCGCGCGCATCGATTTCTCGATGCCGTGGTGTCGCATGCGCAACTCGACGAGCGCCAGCGCGCGCTGGCCGCGGAAATCCGCGCGATGCTGCCGATCTCGTTGTCAGCTTCCCGCGCGCGCAGTGGTGTCGCGGATGCGGGTGTTGCCACCAAGGCGCGGGCGCGGCGACTCGCCAAGAACGTGCCGCGGCAACCGCGACGCGTGCAGCGAAGCCGCGCACGCGCCGCGACGTAACGCAGGCCGCGATTTCCCTCGCCCCACGCAGCGGGGAGAGGGTCAGGGTGAGGGGCGTCACGCCAATCACGCACACGCCAATGTAGAGTAGCCGCCATGCCGGATTCCAACGCCCGCTGCATCCTGGTCATCAACGCCGGCTCGTCGAGCCTCAAGTACGCGCTCTATCAGATTCACGGCACCGCACTCGACCTCGTGCAAAGCGGCCTCATGGATGGACTGACCGGCACCCCTCGTTTCGTCGCCAAGGATGCCGCTGGCGCACTGTTGTCTTCCCCAACGGTCGACGCGAAAACGCTGCGTGGGCATGACGGCGCGATCGATTTCCTGCTGGATTTCCTGCGCGCGCCGCTTCGCGCCAGCACGCTGGTCGCCGTCGGGCATCGCGTTGTGCATGGCGGCATGCGCTACGCCGATCCGGTGCGGGTGACTCCGGCGGTTGTCGACGATCTCGAACGCCTGGTGCCGCTGGCACCGCTGCACCAGCCGCACAATCTTGCGCCGATCCGCATCTTCGCGCGGCGCGAACCTTCGCTGCCACAGGTCGCGTGCTTCGACACGGCGTTCCACCGGACGATGCCTACGCTGGCGCAGACTTTCGCGCTGCCGCGCGAAATGAGCGACGCCGGCGTCCGCCGCTATGGCTTTCATGGCCTGTCGTACGAATTCATCGCCGGGCGGCTGCGCGAAATCGATGCGGCGGCCGCGGCCGGCCGCGTCGTCATCGCGCATCTGGGCAACGGCGCGTCGATGTGCGCGACGCTCGCCGGCAAAAGCGTCGCCACGACGATGGGAATGACGGCGCTCGACGGACTGGTGATGGGCACGCGCAGCGGTGCGATCGACCCCGGCGTGCTGCTCTACCTGCAGCGCGAGCGCGGGATGGACGAGCGCGCGCTCGACGACCTCCTGTATCAGCGCTCCGGGCTACTGGGCGTATCGGGCATCGCCAGCGACGTGCGCACGCTGCTCGCCAGCGACGATCCGCATGCGCGCTTCGCGATCGACCTCTTCTGCTATCGCGCCGTCTGTGAAATCGGCGCGCTCGCGGCAGCGATGGGCGGCATCGATGCGCTGGTGTTCACCGCCGGCATCGGCGAGCACGCCGCCGACGTGCGCGCGCGCATTGTCGCGCCGCTCGCGTGGCTCGGCTTCGCCTGCGACGCCGAAGCCAATGCGCGCCACGCGCAACGCATCGCGACACCGGCGAGCAAACCGGTGTACGTGATCGCCACCGACGAGGAGCGGATGATCGCCGGGCACACCCGTTGTATCATCGGCGAATGAGCGGCGAACGCATCGAAAAGGACGCGCTGGGTGAAGTGCGCGTGCCGGCAGACCACCTGTGGGGCGCGCAGACGCAGCGCTCGGTCGACAACTTTCCCATCGGCCAGCCACGCTTCCGATTCGGCCGCGAGGTCATACGCGCGTTCGGCGTGGTCAAGCTGGCCGCTGCGCGCACCAACGTCGCGCTGGGCGAGCTCGCCGCCGACAAGGCGGAGCTGATCGCGCGTGCCGCGCAAGAGGTCATCGACGGCAAACTCGACGACGAGTTTCCGCTGGTGGTGTTCCAGACGGGTTCGGGAACGCAGTCGAACATGAACGCCAACGAGGTGATCGCCAATCGCGCGATCGCGCTCGCTGGCGGCGTGATCGGCTCGAAGAAACCGGTCAATCCGAACGACGATGTCAACCGCGGACAGTCGTCCAACGACGTGTTTCCGGCGGTGATGCACATCGCCGGAATCGACGCGATCGAGTCGCGTATGCTGCCCGCGCTAGACCGCCTGCGCGCGACGCTTTCCGCGAAAGCCGCGACGTTCGCCGGCGTCGTGATGCTCGGGCGCACGCATCTGCAGGATGCGACACCGGTGACGCTCGGACAGGTGATCGGCGGCTGGGCAGCGCAGCTCGACGACGCGCGCGCGAC
This sequence comes from Casimicrobiaceae bacterium, assembly GCA_036509805.1. Classification (GTDB taxonomy): domain Bacteria; phylum Pseudomonadota; class Gammaproteobacteria; order Burkholderiales; family Casimicrobiaceae; genus VBCG01. The sequence goes on along the minus strand of DATCFA010000115.1, from coordinate 944 downwards.
GATCCGCTTCGCGTGCGCCGGCCTCTATCCGCTGGCGCTCGGCGGCACGGCGGTGGGCACGGGGCTCAACGCGCATCCGCAATTCGGCGACCGGGTCGCGGCGCAGATCGCGCGCGCCACCGGCAAGCCGTTCACGTCGGCGCCCAACAAGTTCGCGTTGATGTCCGCGCACGACGCCGTCGTCACCGCCAGCGCGGCATTGCGCACGCTCGCCGGCGCGCTGATGAAGATCGCCAACGACGTGCGCCTTTACGCGAGCGGTCCGCGCGCGGGCTTCGGCGAGATCACGATCCCCGACAACGAGCCCGGGTCGTCGATCATGCCGGGCAAGATCAACCCGACGCAATGCGAAGCGCTGACGCAGGTGGCCGTGCAGGTGTTCGGCAACGATGCCGCGGTCGCGTTTGCCGGCAGCCAGGGCAATTTCCAGTTGAACGTGTACAAGCCGGTGATGCTGCACAACCTGCTCGAGTCGGCCAACCTGCTGGCCGATGCCATCGACTCGTTCGACAAGCGTTGCGCGCGTGGCATCGAGCCCGACCTTGCACGCATCGGCGAGCACGTCGCGCAATCGCTGATGCTGGTCACCGCGCTCAACCCGCACATCGGCTACGAAAACTCGGCGAAGATCGCGCTGAAGGCGTACCGCGAGCGCACCGGCCTCAAGGACGCGGCGCTGGCGCTGGGACTCGTGTCGGCGCAGGACTTCGATCGCTGGGTCGATGCGGCGGCGATGACGCGGCCGGGCTGACCCGCTTTAGCCGCCGGCGCGCGGCTTTCCGGCGTCGTGAACGGCGGGCGGCGCGTTGCCGTCGTTTTCGCTGATCCACGCATTGGCCAGCGTGAACGTCACGGCGAGTACCACCGGACCGACGAACAGACCGACGACGCCGAAGGCCAGCAGCCCGCCGATCACTCCGACCATGATCAGCAATAGCGGCAGG
>DATCFA010000114.1:0-2053 GCA_036509805.1 Casimicrobiaceae bacterium | reverse complement strand
CTATCGGCTCCGTGCGACGTTGACTTGGGTGGCGCCGCCAGACCAAGCCGGCGGCAGCGGCGGAGGCCAGTTTACGGGGGTGGCCGGCGGCGCGCAAGGCGGAACGAGGGAGCCGGGCGCGCGGTCCGCCGTCAGTGCATCGAAGGCTTCTTGAGAAACGCGTCGCGGCTGCCCGAGCGAACTTTCACTTCGACGCGCGTACCCTTGCGCAGCAGCGTCAGCGCGATCTCGCTGCCCGCGGGCCCCGTGCGCCAGATGCGACGGAACAGGTCGGCCAGGCCATGCACCGGCTCGCCGCCGATGCCGATGACGATGTCGCCGGGCTCGATGCCGGCCAGGTCGGCGGGCGCGTTGATGGCAACGCCGTTGACGACCAGCCCGTCGTTCGCATCCGCCGTATACATGCCAAGCCACGGCCGCACGGCCCGCGGCTTGCCGCCGCGATCGTGAAGCGCGTCCAGCAGCGGCTGCAACAGGTCGATCGGCACGAACATGTTGCCCTGAGTCGCTTCCTCGGATTGCTGCTCCTGGACGAACAACGAGCCAACGCCGATCAGCCGTCCCTGCGCATCGACCAGCGCCGCGCCACTCCACTCCGGGTGCGCCGGTGTCGTGAAGAACGCCTGGTCGAGCACGTACTCCCAGTAGCCCGCGAATTCGCGCTTGGCGAACACGCGCGCCTTGAGCGCATGCGTGCGGCCGCCGAAGCCGATCACGTACACGTCGTCTCCGGCGTCCACGCGCGCCGGATCGCCGACGGTGATGGCCGGCGCGTTCAATGTGCCGAGCGGCTGCACGAGTCCGAAGCCGCTCGCGTAGTCGTAGACCAGCGGATGTGCGGGGACGACGATACCGTCGCCGGTGGTGAGCCACGTCGCCGTCGCCTCGGTGATCAGGTAACCGATGGTCAGCACGAGGCCGTCGTCGCGCACGACGATGCCGTTGCCATGCCGCTCGGTGCCGAGCATCGGCGCGGTGAACGCATCATCGGGCACTTCCGCGCGCAGACGCACGATCGACGCCGATACGCGGTCGGCGTCGAACGCCACGTCGCCCGTCTGCGGCTGCAGCGCCTCGGGAAATGCCCAGGTGGAAGGTTCGGTCATCAATGCAAGATAAGGCTGCGCGCAGCGGTAATCAACCCGGTTATACGCCACGCGATGCGGTCGCGTCGACGCCGAGTTGCCTCGCGCCCTTCCATCGCCGCGGTGTAGGGCCCACACTGACGCCGCCGCCCGCCTGCGGCGCCAACAACTCGCTTTCGATGATTGAAGAAAAACGCCCTCGTGCGCTAATGATCGCCACTGCCGTCGACTGGCAAGGCACGGCGCGCACGCCGGGCGCGCTGGCCGCAGCCGGTTTCGAGCCTTACCTGCTCGCTCCCGAGAGCACGTACGCGCGACTGAGCGTGCATACGCGCGCGCATTACCAGCTCAAGTCCGAAGCGCCGCTGCCGATGCAGGCGATCACCGTCGCGACAGTGGTCGATCGCCTCGCGCCGGACATCCTGATGCCCTGCGACGACCAGTCGCTGGCGCTGCTCGGGGCGATTGCGCACGCGCCGGTCGGCGGCGTCCCATCCGACGTGTACGCGCGCTTGCGTGCACTGATCGCGCTTTCGATCGGCGATCCGGCGTCGCTGGCACCGAGCATCGACAAGTTGCAATTCGCGGCCATCGCGAAAGACGCCGGCGTACGCGTACCGACCAGCATAGTAGCGACGGACGTTCGCGAAGCGCAGGCATTCGGTACGACGCAGGGCTTTCCGGTCGTGTTGAAACGATCGCAATCGAGCGGCGGCAAGGGTGTTACCGTGTCCGACGATGCGCGCGAGCTCGCCGCCGATTTCAGGACACTGCAAGGCGGCGACGACAACCCGCTGCTGGTGCAGGCCTTCGTGCACGGGGCCACCTGGTATGCGAACGTCGCCGCCTGGCAAGGCGAGGTGCTGTGCGCGTACGGAGTGCAGAAGGTCGAAGGCTACCTGCGGGGACCCGCCACCGTCGTCCGCTATTTCCACCACGGCCCGATGCTGGAGGCGGCGGCGGCGCTC
>DATCFA010000113.1:0-4964 GCA_036509805.1 Casimicrobiaceae bacterium | reverse complement strand
CCTCGAGTCGCGCCCCGCCAAGGCCGGCGAGATGAGCGTGGTCCTCGGCCCGGGCTGGCCGGGCGTGCTGCTGCACGAAGCGATCGGCCACGGCCTCGAGGGCGACTTCAACCGCAAGGAGACGAGCGCGTTCTCCGGTCGCATCGGCGAACGCGTCGCCGCGGCCGGCATCACCGTCGTCGATGACGGCACGATGATGGACCGCCGCGGCTCGCTCAACGTCGACGACGAAGGCAACGCGACGCAACGCACGGTGCTCATCGAGGACGGCATCCTCAAGGGCTACATGCAGGATCGCCTCAACAGCAAGCTGACGGGCTCGGGCGCCACCGGCAACGGCCGCCGCGAGTCGTTCGCACACCTGCCTATGCCGCGAATGACCAACACGGTGATGCTGAACGGCACACACGATCCGGCGGAAATCCTGGCGTCGGTGAAGGACGGCCTCTACGCGGCGAACTTCGGCGGCGGCCAGGTCGACATCACCAGCGGCAAGTTCGTGTTCTCGACCACCGAGGCATGGAAAGTGGAGAACGGCAAGCTCGCCTACCCGGTCAAGGGCGCGACGCTGATCGGCAATGGTCCCGATGCGTTGACGCGCGTGTCGATGGTTGGCAACGACCTGGCGCTCGATGCGGGTGTAGGCACCTGCGGCAAGGATGGCCAGTCGGTGCCGGTGGGCGTTGGGCAGCCCACGCTGCGGATCGACGGGCTCGTCGTCGGGGGCACCGGCTAGCGGCGCGTTCGCCGCGCCCGCCCGCGCGCAACACCACAAGCGATGATGCTGGAACCGCTGCGACACGGCGCGTGGCTCTACGCGCAGATGCTGGCGCAGGCGCTGGCGGTCTACGTCGTCTTCCTGGGCATCGAGCGGCTGCTGCCGGCAGAGCGCGGGCAGCCGATGCGCGACTGGTGGTTCAACATCCGCTACCAGGCGTTCTCGTACTACTTCGTGCTGCTGTTCGTCTACCCGGCGCTCGTCGCGTTGACGATCGGTGCGCTGCGCTCGGCGCATCCCGGCTGGTTCGGGCTGCTGCGCATCGACGGCAAGCTCGACGCGGCGCTGTCGCTCGTCGTATTCTTTTTCATCTACGATTTCTTCTACTACTGGTTCCACCGGCTGCAGCACCGCTCGCCGCTGCTGTGGCAGCAGCACAAGCTGCACCACAGCGAGGAGTCGCTCAACGCGACCACCGCGATGCGCCATCATTGGCTGGAAGAAATGCTGCGAATATTCTTCGTCGGCATTCCGATGGCGATCGTGTTCGGACTGACGCCGGTCACCGCCGGGTGGCTCGGCGCAGCACTCATCTACTGGCCGTATTTCATCCACGCGAACCTGCGATTGCCGCTGGGCCACCTGACGCGCGTCGTCGTCGGGCCACAAGCGCATCGGATTCATCATTCGCGCGATGCGGCGCACGCCGACCGCAACTTCGCCGCGGTGTTCCCGCTGTGGGACCTGCTGTTCGGAACGTTCTGCGCGCCGCGCGCCGGCGAGTATCCACGTACCGGCCTGACGTCGGGCGAGCGCGTGACGTCATTCTGGCAGGCGAACGTGCTGCCGTTCACGGGCTGGCGCGACATGTGGCGCGCACGCGGGCAGCCGCCGGCGCATGGCGACGGCGTCAGTGCAGCGGACCGCTCGGCAGACTTTCGGTGAGTGGCGGCGCCGGCGACGCGTGATGACAGACCAGCCTCCAGCCGGAAGGTGTGCGCATGAACACGTTGGTGGCCACAGCGATGCCGCGCGCCGCGCCGTCGTCCTCGCGGATCTCCTCGATCACGCTTTGCATCGCCAGTCCGACAGTCTCCAGCGTCAGCATGCCGTCGATGCGAAACTTGAGCGCGGTGCCGTTGGCGAACAGCTGCTCCCACGCACTGCGCACGGCGTCATAGCCGACCAGCCGCGGTCCGCCCGGGTGGATGCACAGGATTTCCTCGTCGTCCGCCCACGTCGACATCATCGCGTCGATGTCCCTGCCCTCGAACGCCTGGTAGAACGCGACCGACACGTCGAGCGGAGTGGTGAAGATCGACAGGTTGCGGCCCTTGGCCATGTGCGCGGCAATTCAGATGGATAACGTGGCTCGCGCCAGATTGTAAACCTGCTCCGGTGCCAGGTCGCGCATGCAGCGGAAGTGGCCCAGCGGGCACTCGCGCTTGAAGCAGGGGCTGCATTCGATCTCGATCCGCGCAACGCGCGCCGAATCAGACAACGGCGGCGTGAATACCGGTGACGAGCTGCCGAACAGCGCGATCAGCGGCACGCCGACGGCAGCGGCCGCGTGCATCAGTCCCGAGTCGTTGCTGACGACCAGCGCACCCGCCGACAACAGGTCGATGGCGGTGCCAAGGTCGGTGTGACCGGCAAGGTCGCGGATCTCGCGCGCCGACTCGCCGGCCGCGGCGATCACCGCGTTGGCGGCGATCTTGTCGTTCGGCGAACCCACCAGCCACACCTGCAGGCCACGCTCGAGGAAGCGCCGCGCCAGGTCGGCGAAATGCGTCGGCGGCCAGCGCTTCGATGGACCGAATTCGGCACCGGGGCAGAGAATCACCGCTGGACGCCTGCTCGTCAGGTGCATCGCGCGCATTGCCGTTGCGCGGTTGGCGGCATCGGGAATCAGCACCGGCTCGGGCGACATCGGCACCCTCGAACCGTTCGACCCGGCCAGCGCGGCAAAGCGTTGCACCAACTGCGGCATCGATCGGCGGTCGAGCCTGCGCGCGTCGGTGAGCAGGCCGTAACGCGATTCGCCGACGTAGCCGGTGCGCCGAGGGATGCGCGCGAGCCACGGGATCAGCGCCGACTTCCACGAATTGGGCAGCACGAACACGCGCGAATAGCGCTCGCTGCGAAGCTGCGCGGCGAGCCGCCTGCGGCCGGCCAGGTCGAAGCGGCCGTGATCGAACGGGTTTTCGATGACGCGGCGGATGCCGCGCACGCGCGCATAGACCGCCGCGCACCAGGGCGGCGCCAGCACGTCGACGATCGGCTCGGTATACGGCTCACGCAACAGCGCGATCAGCGGCTCGGACAGTATCGCGTCGCCGACCCACGACGGCGCGACGATCAGGATGCGCTCGTCCAATGGCGCGCCGCTAGCCTAAAGGCTCAGTGCGCGCCGGGGCGCGCACCGCCTTCGAGCTGGTAGCGCGTGCCGCAATACGGACACATCGCCGAGCCGGTATCGGCGATGTCGAGGAACACGCGCGGATGCGAGCTCCACAACGGCATGGCCGGATTCGGGCAGAAAACAGGCAGATCGCCGGCCGCGACACGCACGATCGCGTCGGCGGCACCGGGCGGCGCGGTTGCGCTCATACCTGCGCCAGCCATGCAGCCTTCGACGCATTGCGGCCGTTGACCGTCTCGAAAAACAGCGCCTGCAGCCGCGTCGTGACCGGCCCGCGGCGGCCGTCGCCGATCGGGCGGTTGTCGAGCTCGCGGATGGGCGTGACTTCCGCGGCGGTGCCGGTGAAGAACGCCTCGTCGGCGATATAGAACTCGTCGCGCGTGATCCGTCGCTCGAGCACCGGAATTCCGAGCTCGGCGGCGAACGTGATGATCGACATCCGCGTGATGCCGTTGAGCGCGCCGCCCGACAGGTCCGGCGTGTGCAGCTTGCCGTCGCGCACCATGAACACGTTCTCGCCGGACCCCTGGCAAACGTAACCCTGCGGGTCGAGCATCATCGCCTCCTCGTAGCCGTCGATCGTCACTTCCTGGTTCGCCATGATCGACACCGCGTAGTTGCATACTGCCTTGGCGTTGCCCATCGTCGTGTTCGGATGGTGATGCGTGAACGACGATGTCTTCACGCGTATGCCCTTTTCGAGCGCTTCGGCGCCGAGGTAGGCACCCCACGGCCACGCGGCGATGGCGACGCGCACCGGGTTGGACTTCGCCGCCACGCCCATCGCGTTGGAGCCGTAGAACGCCAGCGGACGCAGGTAGCACGACGCGAGGTCGTTGCGCCGCACGCATTGCTTCTGCGCGTCGTCGATCACGTCCTTGGTGAACGGAATCTTCATGCCGAAGATCTGTGCCGAGCGGAAGAAGCGGTCGGTATGGTCGCGCAGCCGGAAGATCGCGGGACCCTGCGCCGTCGCGTAGCAGCGAACGCCTTCGAATACGCCCATGCCGTAGTGCAGCGTATGCGTCAGCACGTGCGTCGTGGCGTCGCGCCACGCAACCATCGCGCCGTCGTACCAGATCCATCCATCGCGGTCGGCCATCGACATGGCAACTCTCGTTCGTTGAATGCGAAGGCGAATTTTAACAGGTACGCCGGACGCCGCTCGATACTAGCTCCAGCGGGCGCCGAACACCGCCGACCACAGGTCGCCGACACGCGCACGCGCCGCTGCGTGCGGGAGCGGGTCGACGCGCACCTGCGCAGCGCCGGCCATCCGCTGCGCATGCTGGATGCGGCGGAAATCGCGGTACGCGCCGGCCGCGTCGCGTGCGAGACCAGCATCGATCAGCGACGCGTCGGCGGCGATCCCGAGCAGCGCGATGTTGCCGGCGTTGCGCGTCAGCGCCGCGCAGGCGTGCGCGTGACCCAGCACCAGGAACTGCACGACGAACTCGATGTCGACCATGCCGCCGGGATCGTGCTTGACGTCGAAAAGCCCGCTGCGGTTCGGATGGCCGTCATGCATCCTGCGGCGCATGTCGGTGACGTCGCGCGCGAGCGCGGCGAGGTCACGCGGCTTTTGCAGGATCTCGATGCGCGCGGCCTCGAAGCGCGCGCACAGCGCCGCGTCGCCTGCCGCCGCGCGCGCGCGCGTCAGCGCCTGGTGCTCCCAGGTCCACGCGCTTTGCTGCTGGTAGCGCCGGAACGCCGCGAGCGACGTGCAGAAAAGTCCCGCCGCGCCGTCGGGGCGCAGCCGCAGGTCGGTCGCGTAGAGGTCGCCCGCCGGCGTAATGCTGGTCAGCCACGTGTTGATTCGCTGTG
>DATCFA010000112.1:0-2188 GCA_036509805.1 Casimicrobiaceae bacterium | reverse complement strand
GGGCAGGCGTGGAAGCATCACGTCGACACGGGCCGGCAGGCCGGCGCAGCGCTTGCGCATTACATCGAGACACGCTACGAGGACCTCGTGCTGCGGCCGCATGCCGAGCTCGCACGCCTGTGTGATTTCCTTGCGCTGCCGTACGCCGAGGCGATGGCCGATCCCAGCGCACAGGGCGTGGCGCGCATCGCGCGCATCCAGGGACGCCAACACGTCAGCGGACGCATGGTGACGCGCGAGGAGCGCACCGGCATCCATGCGAATCTGGTGAATCCGCCGATGGCTGAGCGCGTGGGTGTGTGGAAGCGCGAAATGAGCGTGTCCGAGCGCGCCGCCGTCGAGCGCGGCGCGGCGCCGTTGCTGGAAGTGCTGGGCTACGGAGCAGGCGCACCATGACCGCGTATCGCGGCGGCGGGCGCAACGGACCAGGTGCATGGCGATGAGCGGCGTGCCGCTGCCGACGTGGCTGGTGTTCTGCGTGGCGTGTGTCGCGCTCGCGCTGACCCCGGGTCCCAACATGCTGCTTCTCGTTTCGCGCACGCTCGCGCAGGGACGCCGCGCCGGCGTACTCACGCTGGCCGGTACGCAGACGGGGCTCGCGTTCCACGTCGCCGCCGTCGCCTGCGGGCTTGCAGCGCTGCTCGCCGCGGTGCCGGTGGCCTACGATGCGCTGCGCGTCGCCGGCGCGCTCTATCTCGCGTGGCTCGCGTGGCAGACGTGGAACGAGCGGGGCGATCCGGCGCGCGTCGCCGCGCCGCGGATCCCCGCTGCGCGCCTCTACCGCGACGGCGCGCTGACCGGCATCCTGAATCCCAAGGTGGCGCTGTTCGAGCTCGCGCTGTTTCCGCAGTTCGTCGATCCTGCGCGCGGCAGCGTGCTCGCGCAGACGCTCGTCCTCGGCGCCACGCAGCTCGTCATCGTGCTGGCGTTCGACACCGGTTGCATGCTGGCGGCGGCACGCGTGCGACGCGTGTTCGAAGGCCGCACGCGCTGGACGCTGTGGTCGCGGCGCGCGCTCGCGGGCGTGTTCGCGGCACTCGCACTGCGCCTCGCGCTGGACGCGCGCAAATGAGCGCGCAGCGGAGGCCGGCATGCTGCTGAGCGAAACACAGACGATGGTGCGCGACTCGCTGCGCGCGTTCGCGCAGGCGCGGTTGTGGCCCAACGCCGGACGCTGGGACCGCGAGCATCATTTCCCGCGCGAGGAGCTGCGCGCGCTGGGCGCAATGGGTGCACTGGGGATGGTCGTCCCCGAGGCCGACGGCGGCGCCGGCAGCGACTACGTGTCGCTCGCGCTGGCCATCGAGGAAATCGCCGCCGGCGACGGCTCGACATCGACGATCGTCAGCGTGCAGAACTCGGTGGTGTGCGGGCCGCTCGCCGCGTTCGGCAACGCCGCACAAAAGGCGCGCTATCTGGCGCCGCTGGCGAGCGGCGCGGCGCTCGGCTGCTTCTGCCTGACCGAGCCGCAGGCGGGTTCCGATGCGGCGGCGATGACGGCGCGCGCCGAGCGCAATGGCGACCATTACGTACTCAACGGCGTCAAGCAGTTCATCACCACCGGCAAGAACGCCGACACGGCGATCGTGTTCGCCGTGACCGACAAAGCTGCGGGCAAGCACGGCATCAGTGCGTTCATCGTCGACACGCGCACGCCCGGCTACGTGGTCGCGCGCGTCGAGGAAAAGCTCGGCCAGCGCGCGTCCGACACCGCGCAGATCGTGTTCGACAACTGCGAGGTGCCGGTCGAGAACCGGCTGGGCGACGAAGGCCAGGGATACCGGATCGCATTGGGCAACCTCGAGGCGGGGCGCATCGGCATCGGCGCGCAGGCAGTGGGAATGGCGCGCTCGGCATTCGACGCAGCACTCGCCTACGCGCGCGAGCGCGCGAGCTTCGGCAGGCCGATCGCGTCCCACCAGGCGGTCAACTTCAGGCTCGCCGACATGGCGACCGAAATCGAGGTCGCGCGGCAGATGGTGCGGCACGCGGCCACGCTGCGCGACCACGCGATGCCCTGTCTGCGCGAGGCGGCGATGGCCAAGCTCTTCGCCTCCGAAATGGCGGAGCGCGTGGTGTCGGCTGCGCTGCAGGTGTACGGCGGTTATGGCTACGTCAACGACTTTCCGATCGAGCGGATCTACCGCGACGTGCGCGTTTGCCAGATCTACGAAGGCACCAGCGACGT
>DATCFA010000111.1:0-2676 GCA_036509805.1 Casimicrobiaceae bacterium | reverse complement strand
TCGATGCTGTTGGGCGATCGGACCGACGCGCGCTCGCGGGCGCGCGCAGTCATCGCCCGGCTTGCGGCACAGGCCGCGGCACTCACGTGCTGGGATCACGCGTCACGGGCAGAGGCGGAGCTCCTGCTCGGGCACGTTGCGCGCGCGAAGCGCAGTTACGCAGAAGCGCATGCACAGGCACCCGGCGACGCCGGCGTCGTCGCCACGATGCGGCGTCAGGTGATGCTGCTGGCCGGCGTGATGCCGCAGGCGACGGACGTGCTGCCGGCGATACCCGCGGTGGACGTGCTGGCGTTCGTCGGCCACATGATCGACGCGCCTGGCGCCAAGGAGCCGCGTTTTCCACCGGTACTGGAGCCCGCGGTGTCCGCCGCGATCCGTGCGCGCCTCGCGCGCCTCACGCAGCCGATCGCGTACACGTCGGCCGCATGCGGCGCCGACCTCGTTTTCATCGAGGCCGCGCTCGACATCGGCGCCGAGGTCAATATCGTGCTGCCGTTCGACCGCGAGGACTTCGCGCGCACCAGTGTTGCCACCGGCGGCGAGGGCTGGGTTGCCCGCTTCGACCGCGCGCTCGCACGCGCGACGCGCGTGATCATGGCCACCGAGGAAGGCCATCTGGGCGACGACGTGCTGTACGAATACGCAGCGACGATGCTGGAGGGCTTGGCGATGCTGCGTGCAGCGCAGCTCGAGACGTCGCCGTTGCTGCTCGCGGTGATCGACGTGGCATCGGAGGCGCGCGTCGGCGGGACACGCGCCTCGTTCGAGCGTTGGAAGCGCAATGACGGTGCGCTGGAACTGATCGACCTGCGCAAGCTGCGTGAGGGGAGCGTCCAGCCGCGGCCGCCTGCAGGACCCTCGCCGCGCGTGAAGGCGCGCGCTGCGCACCGAAGCGAAATGGCGGCGCAGGCGCCGGATGGTGCATGGCCGGCCGCCACGCATCCCGCGCAGGTGCGTCCGCAGCGCGGCCTGAAGACGATGCTGTTCGCCGACTTCGCAGGCTACAGCCGGCTGCACGACGCATTCGCGCCGCTGTTCCAGCATCGCTTCCTGGAAATCGGCGCGCAACAGATCGCGTCGTCGACGACGCAACCGCTGGAAGTCAAGACATGGGGCGATGCGTTGTACGGCGTGTTCGAAGCGCCGCGCGAAGGCGCCGAGTTCGCGCTGGGACTGCTCGCGCGAATGCTCGACGAGGACTGGACGGCGGCGGGCCTGCCGGACACGAGCCAGATCCGCATCGCGTTGCACGCGGGGCCGATCTTCCTCGGCTTCGATCCGGTGATGGACCGCAACAGTTACTTCGGCTCGAACGTCACGCGCGCCGCGCGCATCGAGCCGATCACGCCACCGGGGATGATCTACGTCAGCGAAGCTTTCGCCGGCACGCTCGTCGCGAGCGGCGAGCGCGGCTACCGGCTCGAATACATCGGCATGCTGGCGCTGGCCAAGGCCTACGGCGAATCGCGGATCTACCGGCTACAGCGCGGACGCAAGGCCAGCGCACGCTGAGCGTGCGCGGCGCGCGCGCGTCAGTCGACCTTGAGTCCCACCGACTTGATCACCGGCGCCCAGCGCTGCGCCTCGTCGCTGACAAGATTACCGAACGCCTCCGGCGTGCCGCCGACCAGAGCGAAGCCCTGCGCATTCATCCGTTGCACGACGTCGGATTCGTTGAAGATCGCATTGATTTCCTTGTTCAGCCGGTCGATGATCGGCCTCGGAGTCCCCGCCGGAACCATGATGCCGTTCCATGCGAGCGCTTCGAATCCCGGATAGCCCGACTCCGCGATCGACGGAATGCCGGGAAGCAGCGCGAACGGCTTGGCGGTAGTGACGGCCAGCGCACGCAGCTTGCCCGCCTTGATCTGCCCTTGCAGCGGCTGCATCACGGCGAACAGCATCTGTGTCTCGCCCTGGATCGTCGCCGTAACGGCCGGCGGCGATCCGTTGAACGGAATGTGCACGATGTCGATGCCCGCCATCTTCTTGAACAATTCCATGTTGAGATGGGACGAGCTGCCGTTGCCGACCGATGCGTAGGAGAGCTTGCCGGGATTGGCCTTGGCATAGGCGACGAGCTCGGCCAGCGTATGCACGGGCAGCGACGCGTTCACCGCCAGCACGTTGGGCTGACTGGTCGTCGTGATCACCGGCGCCAGGTCCTTGTGCACGTCGTAGGGAAGCTTCTGCAGCAATGGTGCGAACGACAGCGGGCCGTTGTAGCCGAGCAGCATCGTATAACCGTCGGGCGCGGCATGCGCGACTTCGGTCGTCGCCAGTGTGCCGCCGGCGGCCGGCTTGTTCTCGACGATCACCGTCTGTCCCAGACGCGGGCCGAGCTTGTCGGCGATCGTGCGCCCCAGCACGTCGATCGAGCTGCCGGCCGGCGCGGTCATGATGAAGCGGATCGGGTGCGCTGGCCACGCCTGCGCGCAGACATGCGTCGACAAGGCGATGATGCACACGGACACGGCAGCGCGCAGCAGTGGAACAAGTTGCATGGAAGTCCTCATGGATCGGATGGGTCGTGTCAGAACGTGTGAATTAATCGGCTCGTCCGAGCGATAATCAGGGCATGAGCCCTGATGCGCCCCAACGAGAGACCGAGCGTCGCACCGCGGCGCTGTTGTTCGACGAAAGCGAGATGCCGATTCCGGCAGCGCCGCGCGA
>DATCFA010000110.1:0-4580 GCA_036509805.1 Casimicrobiaceae bacterium | reverse complement strand
CGCGTAGCGGATGTTCATTGGCATGCTGCCGCGACTATAACGCGCCCGCCGCCGCGCGGATGACACCGATGACACCGGGCAGCCGGCCGGCGGGCACAAGCACCCCAAACATCGCGCTGTGCCAGGACGTCAGTGCGCGCCAGAGGCCGCCGCCGCGGCCACGGCCGTAGTGCGCGCCGGGCGCGCCAGCCAGACGACGCCGATCAGCGCCACGAACAGCAGTGCCGACACGTAGAACACGTCGTTGGCCGACAGCATGAACGCCTGCTGGTCGATCAGCCGGTTGAGTATTCCGTACGCTTGCTGCGGATCGGCGCCGCTCGCCTGCAGCGCTGCCATCGCTTGCTGCGTCGCCGGGTCTGCCGCCTGCATGTGCTCGACGAGCTGCGCGTGATGCAGGCTTGCGCGATGGTCCCACAACGTCGTGGCAATCGACGTGCCGAACGAGCCCGCGGTGATGCGCGCGAAGTTGAACAGCCCGGACGCCGACGGAATGCGTTCCGGCGCGAGACCCGACAGGCTCAGCGTCACCAGCGGAATGAAGAACACCGCCATCGCCGCGCCCTGGATGACCGTCGGCAGCATCAGCGTGGCGAAGTCGGCGCTGGTGTTGAACTGCGCACGCATGAACATCACCAGCGCGAAAATCGCGAATGCCAGCGTGACGAAGCGGCGCGGGTCGACCTTGTGGATGTTGCGTCCGACGAATGGCGTGAGCAGGATCGCGAGCAGCCCGACCGGCGCGAGCAACATGCCCGCCTCGGTCGCCGTGTAGCCCATGTATTGCTGCAGCCACAACGGCAGCAACACGACATTGCCGAAGAACAGTCCATACGCGAGCGCCATGGCGAGCGTGCTGGTCCAGAAGTTGCGCCGCAGGAACAGCCGCAGGTCGACGACCGGGTGCTTTTCCGTCAGCTCCCAGACGATGAACAGCGCGAGCCCCAGTGCCGCCGCGATGGCCAGCACGACGATCTGCGTGGACGCGAACCAGTCGAGATCCTTGCCCTTGTCGAGCATGACCTGCAGCGCGCCCACCCACAGCACGAGCAAGCCGAGGCCGACGCCGTCGATCGGCAGCCGGTGCGTGGCCGTCTCGCGCTTGCTGTAGATCATCCACGTGGCGCCCGCAGCCGCCAGCCCCACCGGGATGTTGATGTAGAAAATCCACGGCCATGCGATGTTGTCGGTGATCCAGCCGCCGAGCACCGGACCCACGACCGGCGCGACCAGCGTCGTGATCGCCCAGATCGCCAGCGCGCTGCCGGCCTTCGCCTTCGGATAACTCGACAGCAGCAGCGCCTGCGACAGCGGAATCATCGGGCCGGCCACCGCGCCCTGCACGACGCGAAACGCGATCAGCAGCGGCAGCGATGTCGCCAGGCCGCACAGGAACGACGCGATGACGAACAGCAGCACCGAGGCCACGAAGAGGCGCACCTGCCCATAACGTTGCGTCAGCCACCCGGTCAGCGGCAGCGAGATCGCATTGGCGACGCCGAACGACGTGATCACCCACGTGCCCTGGTCGGGCGACACGCCCAAGTCGCCGGCCATCGCCGGAATCGACACGTTGGCGATCGAGGTGTCGAGCACGTTCATGAACGTCGCCAGCGACAGCGCCAGCGTCGCCAGCACCAGCGTGCCGCCGGCAAGCGGCCTCAGCGCGCCGGGTGCTTGCGCCGCAGCGTCGCGCGCGATGCCGGGAGCCGGCACGGTTGTGGATTCAGCCATTGCGGACTTTCGGAGACGGCGGTCAGAGCGGTGCCGCGCCGCGCGCGTGCGCCGCCGGCAAGGGCAGCAGCTCCGCCGTGCGCACGCGACCGTCGGCCAGCGGCGGCAGGCCCGGCATCGCCGCACCTGAATCGTTGGCGGCGATGATCGAGCGCACGCGCGATTGCGCAGCACCCTCGACGGCTTCGAACACGTCGGTCGCATGGGCAGGCGTCGCCTGCGCGACCTGCGGCAGGCGTTCGCCGGCGCGCTGGTGCGTGTCGACTTCGGCTTGCATCGACAGTCCGACCTGCAGCGGATTGGCCGCCAGCTCGCGCGGGTCGAGCGCAATGCGCACCGGCACGCGTTGTACGATCTTGATCCAGTTGCCGGTGGCGTTCTGCGCGGGAAGCAGCGCGAACGCCGAGCCGGTGCCGGCGCCGAATCCGGCGACGGTGCCGTGATACTTGAGCTTGCGGCCGTACAGGTCGGCCGTCAATTCGACCGGCTGTCCAACGCGCATCGTCGCCAGCTGCGGCTCCTTGAAATTGGCGTCGACCCATACCTGGTCGAGCGGCACGATCGCCATCAGCGGCGCGCCCGGGCTCACGCGTTGTCCCAACTGCACGCTGCGCTTGGCGATGAAGCCCGACACCGGCGCCGGCAACTGCGTGCGTGCGTAGTCGAGATACGCATCGTGCACTTCAGCCGCAGCGGCCTGCACGTCGGGGTGGTTGGCGAGCGTCGTGTGGTCGATGCGCGCGCGGTTCGCCGCCAGTTCCTGACGCGCGGCGACGGCCGCAGCCTTGGTCGTCGCGAGTGCGTCGCGCGCATGCTGCAACTCCTCGCCCGACACGGCGCCCGAACCGGCCAGCCGTTCGCGACGCGCCAGGTCGTCGGTGGCGCGGGCGACATCGGCGTTGCGCAGGTCGACGCTCGCGGCAAGCTGCGCGGACGTCGCGAACAGGCCACGCACTTCGCGCACCGCCTTGCCCAGCTTGGCGTCCGCCTGCTCGAGCCCGATCCTGGCGTCCGCCGGGTCGAGCTGCACCAGCGTCTGCCCGGCGTTGACGAACTGCGTGTCGTCGACGGCGATGTTGATCACCGTGCCGGAAATCTGCGGCGTGATCTGCACGACGTTGCCGCTGACGTAGGCGTCGTCGGTCGACTGCGTGTAGCGCAGCACCGCCGCCCACCAGATGCCGTAGGCGGCCAGCGCCAGCACGAACGCGCCGATGACGATGGCGAGCCAGCGCCGGCGCTTGGAACTCATCGCGGTTGCCGTGAAAACTTCGGTGGTGTCGCTCATAGTGACTTTCCTGTGTCGATGCTCGGGTTGGTGCAGCTTGCGGTCGCCAGCCGCGCGCTGCCGTACAGCGCGTCGGCCGCGCAGGTCGCCGCCACGTATTCGATCGATTGCAGAGGCGCATCGCGCAATAGCCAGCGCTCGCCGTCCGCGGCGAGCGCGAGCCCCGCCAGCACGATGGCCACCAGCGCGGCCCGATGCGGCAGGCGCCGCAGCATCCGCCGCATGCGCGACGGGCAAGCCGTCGCACGCGCGCACCGGCGAAGCCGGCACGTCGTCACCGTCGCCGCACTCATCGCGTTTCCACCCGCGCCAGCTTGGCGGGCGGCTCGAACCCGCCGCCCAATGCGCGGATCAGGTTGATGGACACGGCGAGCTCGCGCGCGTCGAGCTCGACATCGAGGCTTTGCTGCGCGAGCATCGGCTGCTCTGCCGACAACACCTGCAGGTAGTTGCCCAAGCCTTCGCGGTAGCGCATCAGCGAAAGCGTGTACGCCTGTCGCGCCGTCTCGAGCGCACTGCGCTGCTCGACGCGCTGCGCGTCGACGCTGCGCATCGACACGAGCTGGTCGACGACGTCGCGCATCGCGTCGGCGAGCCCCTGGTTGTACTCGCCGACGGCAATGTCGTAATCGGCGTCGCGACCGGCCAAGTTCGCGCGCAGTCTTCCGCCGTCGAATATCGGCAGCGTCACCGCCGGAGCGGCACCACCCATACGGCTCGCGGCGGTCAGCAGGTTGCCGCCCGAAAGACTCTGCAGTCCCACGAACAGCAGCAGGTTGACGTTCGGGTAGAACTCCGCCTTCGCCGAGGCGATGTTGCGCGACGCCGCCTCGACGCGCCAGCGTTGCGCGACCAGGTCGGGCCTGCGTCCCAGCAGTTCGGCCGGCACGCTCGACGGCAAACCGGGGCGCGACGCGATTTTCAGCGCGGGACGCGTAATCGCGAGTCCACGGTCCGGACCTGCGCCGATCAGTGCGGCGATCTGGTTGCGCAGCAGTCCGATGCGCTCGTCGATTGCTGCGATCTGCTCGCGCGTGGCGGGAAGCGCCGATTCGGCCTGCTTCAGTTCGACACGCGAATCGAGCCCCGCCGCGGTGCGCTGCTGCGTCAGCGCGAGCAGCGCTTCGCGGTCGCGCAGCGTGGACGCGGCAATGTCTCGCTGCTCGAAGGCGCGCTGCAATTGCACATACGCCTGCGCGAGCGACGTGGTGAACGTCAGCGCGGCCGCATGCGCATCGACATCCGCCGCGCGCGCCGCACCCAGTGCAGCTTCGTAGGCGGAGCGGTTCTTGCCCCAGAAATCGGCCTGCCACGTCAGCGTCACCTGCAACTGGTCGACCGTCTCATCGCTGCCCGCGTAGCGCGGCGGCGTCAGGCCGTTCGCCGAAAACTGTTCGCGTGTGCTCGACACATCGGCGTACGCGCGCGGATAAAGCGCCGCCTTGCCTGCATTGGCGGCGGCAAGCGCGCGGCGCGTGCGCGCCGCGGCGACGGCGAGTGTCGGACTGCCCTGCTCCGCTTCCTGAATCAGCACGCCGAGCTGCGGATCGCCGAACGC
>DATCFA010000109.1:0-7635 GCA_036509805.1 Casimicrobiaceae bacterium | reverse complement strand
GCCGCAGCCGACGCGGCCGCTGGATCACGCTCGGCGTCATCGGCGTCATCATCGTCGCAGTGCTCGCATACGTGGCGACGCGGCCGAAAGTCTACGAGGTGCAGACCACCGCGGTAACGACGACTTATCCGTCGCAGCAGTTCGTGCTGCTCAACGCCACCGGCTATGTCGTCGCGCAGCGCAAGGCGGCGATCGCGTCGAAGGCGACGGGGCGCCTCGAATGGCTGGGCGTCGCCGAAGGCTCGCGCGTCAAGGCGGGCGAAGTGATCGCGCGTCTCGACAGCCGCGATGTCGTCGCGCAGGCGCAAAGCGCGGAAGCCAACGTCAACGTCGCGCGCGCGGCGGTCGACCAGGCGCTCGCCGAGGAAAACAATGCACGCGTCGAACTGAAACGCAACGAGGAGCTCGTCGCGCGGCATTTCATCTCGCAATCGGCGCTGGATACCGCACGCGCGCGGCTGGAGCGTGCGCTCGCCACCACCGCCAGTGCGCGCGCGCAGGTCGTCGCAGCACAGGCGTCGGCGCGCAACGCGCAGGTGAGCGTCGACTACACGCTGATCCGCGCGCCGTTCGACGGCGTCATCGTGTCGAAGAGCGCCAATGTCGGCGACATGGTCACGCCGTTCTCGAGCGCCGCCGACTCCAAGGGCGCCGTCGTCAACATGGTCGACATGAGCACGCTCGAGGTCGAAGCCGACGTGTCGGAGTCGAGCCTGTCCAAGATCAAGGTGGGAGAACCTGCGGAAATCGCGCTCGACGCGCTGCCCGACGCGCGCTTTCGCGGCCACATCCATCGCATCGTTCCGACCATCGACCGCGCCAAGGCGACAGTGATGACGAAAGTCCAGTTCGAGTCGATCGATCCGCGAATCCTGCCGGAAATGAGCGCGAAGGTCGCGTTCCTGTCGCAGGAAGTGAGCGCCGACCAGCAGAAGCCGCTGATCGCCGTGGCGGCCGATGCGATCGTCCGGCGTGACGGTCATGCGGTCGTGATCGTCGTCGACAACGACCGCGCCACTGTCGTTCCGGTGACGCCCGGCGCGAAGATCGGCGACGTCACCGCGGTGACGGGCGCGGTCAAGTCGGGCCAGCGCGTCGTGCTGAAGCCCGATGCGGCGCTCGCATCCGGCGCCCGCGTGAAACTCGCCGCGCGCTAGGACAGGCGGCACCCGCGACAACATGGCTAGCGTCGCCGAACCGCCGGCAAATGCCGCGACGAGTGCAGCCGGCGCGCTGATTTCCATTGCCGCGCTGTCGAAATACTACGTGCGCGGCGACCAGGTCATTCCGGTGCTCGTCGACTTGAACCTCGAAGTCGCCGAAGGCGATTACATTGCGTTGATGGGGCCGTCGGGCTCGGGCAAGTCGACGCTGTTGAACCTGATTGCCGGCATCGACAAGCCGAGTGCGGGCTCGATCAGCGTCGCAGGTGTGGACATCGTGCGGCTCGGCGATTCGGACCTCGCCGCGTGGCGCGCGGCGCACGTCGGCTTCATTTTCCAGTTCTACAACCTAATGCCCGTGCTGACCGCATTCCAGAACGTCGAGCTGCCGTTGCAACTCACGTCGCTGTCGCGTCGCGAGCGTCGCGAGCGCGTTGCCACCTGTCTCGAGTTGGTCGGCCTCGGCGACCGCAGCGACCATTTTCCGAACGAGTTGTCCGGCGGCCAGCAGCAGCGCGTCGCCATCGCGCGCGCCATCATCACCGACCCCACGCTGATCGTCGCCGACGAGCCCACCGGCGACCTCGACCGCACAACGGCGGAGGAGGTCCTGGGCCTGATGGAACGCCTGAACCGCGAGCTCGGCAAGACGATCGTCATGGTCACGCACGACCCGAAGGCCGCCGGGCACGCACAGCGGATCGTCCACCTCGAAAAGGGCGTGCTGGTCGACGCATGATGCGCTGATGTTCGCCCTGCTGGTCGTGCGCAATGCGTTTCGCCACAAGTTGCGCACGACGCTGACCATCGTCGGCATCGTCGTTGCGATCACGGCGTTCGGCCTTTTGCGATCGATCGTTGAGGCTTGGTACGCCGGTGCCGACGCGACGTCGTCGGCGCGTCTGGTCACGCGCAACGCGATCTCGCTGGTGTTTCCGATGCCACTCACCTACGCGCAGAAGCTGCGCCAGGTCGACGGCGTGTCCGCGGTGTCGTGGGCCAACTGGTTCGGCGGCGTCTACATCAGCGAACGCAACTTCTTCCCGCAGTTCGGTATCGACGCGGACACCTATCTCGACATGTACCCGGAATTCGTCATCGCTCCTGAAGAGCGCAAAGCGTTCCTGCTCGACCGCAACGGTGCGCTGGCGGGGCGCAAGCTCGCCAACCAGTACGGCTGGAAGCTGGGTGACCAGATTCCCATCCGCGGCACGATCTTCCCCGGGACGTGGACATTCACGCTGCGCGCGATCTACGACGGCGTCGATGCGAAGACCGACGAGACGCAGTTCTACTTCCACTGGAAGCTCCTCAACGAGACGATCAAGCAGCGCTACCCGAAGCGTGGCGACCAGGTGGGCGTCTACATCGTCGAGATCCGCGATCCGACGCGCGCCGCGGAGGTCTCGCAGGCGATCGATGCGACGTTCAAAAACTCGCTGGCGGAGACGCTGACCGAGACAGAGAAGGCGTTCCAACTCGGCTTCGTCGCGATGACCGAGGCCATCCTGCTGGCGATCCAGGCGGTGTCGTTCGTGGTGATCGTCATCATCATGGCGGTGATGGCCAACACGATGGCGATGACGGCACGCGAACGCTACGGCGAATACGCGACGCTGAAGGCGCTCGGCTTCGGCAATGCCTACGTCGCGTGGCTGATATTCGCCGAGTCGATGGGCATCGCGCTCCTCGGCGGCGCGCTGGGGATCGCGTTGACGTTTCCGCTCGCCAACGCGTTCGCGCATGCGATGGGCACGCTGTTCCCGGTATTCGGCGTGTCGACGCGGACGATGGCGATGCAGCTCGGCGCGGCACTGCTGATCGGCGTGGTGGCCGCCGGCATTCCCGCGTGGCGCGCGGCGCGCGTGCGCATCGTCGATGGCCTGCGGGCGGTGGCGTGACGGCGGCGCGATGAAGATTCCCCTCGCGTACGTCGCGCGCAACCTTTCCGCACGCAAGTTGACCACCGCGTTGACCGCGGGCGGAATGGCGCTGGTCGTCTACGTGTTCGCGACGGTGCTGATGTTGTCGGCCGGCCTCGAAAAGACGCTGGTCGCCACCGGCCGCGACGACAACGTGATCGTCATCCGCCGCGCGTCGCAGACGGAGGTGCAAAGCTCCGTCGACCGCGATTCCGCGGCCGTCATCGAAAGCCTGCCGCAAATCGCCACCGGCGAGGATGGCGAGAAGCTCGTGTCGCGCGAGCCGGTCGTGCTGATCAACCTCGCCAAGCGGCGGACCGGCAAGCCTTCGAACGTGGTGATCCGCGGCGTCACCCCGGCCGGACTGGTGTTGCGCCCGCAAGTGCACATCGTCGAAGGCCGGATGTTCCGGCCGGGCACGTCGGAAATCATCGCTGGTCGCGCGATCGCCGATGGCTTCCAGCACGCGGGCCTCGGCGAGAACCTGCATTTCGCGCAACGCGACTGGACGGTCGTGGGAATCTTCGACGCCGGGCACACGGGGTTCGACTCGGAAGTGTGGGGAGACGCCGAGCAGATGATGCAGGCGTTTCGCCGCAGCAGCTTTTCGGCCGTCGTCTTTCGACTCGCCGACTCCGCAACGTTCGACGCGGTGAAGGCAACGCTGGAAAACGACCCGCGGCTGACACTCGAAGCCAAGCGCGAGTCGCGCTTCTACGCCGAGCAGTCGGAAGCGCTGTCGAAATTCATCAGCTACCTGGGCATCTCGATATCGATCATCTTCTCGATCGGCGCCATCATCGGCGCGATGATCACGATGTATGCGAGCGTCGCGTCGCGCACCGGAGAAATCGGGACGCTTCGCGCGCTCGGCTTCGCGCGCACGTCGATACTCGCGGCGTTCATGGTGGAATCGCTGCTGCTCGGGCTGCTCGGCGGCGTCATCGGACTGGTCGCGGCGTCGTTCATGCAGGCGCTGTCGATCTCGACGATGAACTTCCAGACCTTCGCGGAAATCGCGTTCTCGTTCACGCTGACGCCGTCGATCGTCGTCGCGGCGCTGGTGTTCTCGCTGGCGATGGGATTTGTCGGCGGCTTCCTGCCGGCGGCGCGTGCGGCGCGAATGAAGATCGTCGACGCGCTGCGTGCCGCATGAGCGCCGCGGCGTGGCTGTTCGCCGTGTGCACGGCGATCTGGGGCTCGACGTGGCTGGTGATCACGTTCCAGTTGGGAGCGGTGGCACCGGAAGTGTCGGTCGTCTGGCGCTTCGCACTCGCGGCCGTCGTGCTCGCCGCGTTATGCGTGGCCAGCGGCCGGCGCCTGCGCTTCAGGGCTTCGATGCACGGCCTTTTCGCGCTGCAGGGCGCGCTGATGTTCGGCGTCAACTACGTCTGCATCTACTGGGCCGAGCAGCACGTCGTTTCGGGACTTGTCGCTGTCGCGTTCTCGACGATCACGTTCATGAGCGTGTTCGCGCAGCGCATGATGCATGGCACGCCGGTCACGGCGCGCGCGCTTGCCGGCGCCGCGCTGGGCGTGGCCGGCGTGGCCACGCTGTTCCTGCCCGAGCTCGTCGCCGCGCAGGGCGACCGCGACACGCTGCTCGGCGTCTTCTGGGCGCTCACGGGCACCGTGCTGGCGACGCTCGGCAACATGGTCGCGGCGCGTGTGCAGCAGCGCGGGCTTGCGATCATGCCGACCACGGCGTGGGCGATGCTCTACGGCGCGGGATCCGCGGCGCTGATCGCCGTCGCGCTGGGCGTGCATTGGAACTTCGACCCGCATCTGCGCTATGTCGCATCGCTCGTCTATCTCGCGCTGTTCGGCAGCATCGTCGCGTTCGTCTGCTATCTCGCGCTGATGCGCAGCGTCGGCATGGCCAGCGCATCGTATGTCGGCGTGACCACACCCGTGCTGGCGCTCGCGCTGTCGGCGCTGGTGGAAGGCTACGCGTTGACGCCGTTCACGCTCGCCGGCATCGCGCTGGCGGTTGCGGGAAACGTCATCGTGTTGCGCAAGCGCGCGGGCAGGGCCGCCTGAACGCCGCCAATGCGCGCGGCTACATCTGCCCCAGGTTGAAGAACTCGCGCCGGCCGCGCATCGATGCGATGCGCTCGGTGAGCAGGCGGAAGTGCTCGGGATTGTCGACGAAGTTGAGGCGCTCGCTGTTGACGATCAAAAGCGGCGCCTGCTGGTACTGGTAGAAGAAGCGCGTGTACGCGTCGGCCAGCCGCGCCAGGTACTCCGCGGGGATCGCGCGCTCGTAGTGGACGCCGCGGCGCTGCACCCGCTCGATCAGCGTGGGCACCGGCGCCTGCAGGTAGATGACGAGGTCGGGCACCGGCGTCTGCGGCTTCAGGTGCTCGTAGACCTTCGCATACAGCGCGTACTCGTCGTCGGTCAGGTTGAGGCGCGCGAACAGCGGATCCTTGTCGAGCAGGAAGTCGGCCACCGTCGGCCGCCGGAACATGTCGAGCTGCGCGAGCTTGCGCAACTGGTCGACGCGCTGGAACAGGAAGTTGAGTTGCGCGGGCAGCGCATAGCGCGGCATGTCGGCGTAGAAGCGCTCGAGGAACGGGTTTTCCTCGGGCAGCTCGAGCAACGTGTCGGCGCCGAGTTGCAACGCCAGCTCGCGCGCGAGGCTCGTCTTGCCGGCGCCGATCGGGCCTTCGACGACGATGTAGTTGCAGCGCGCGACGTCCATCGGCCGTCAGCGCGACCGGTGCGCGCGGCTGCGTTTCGCGCGCTGGCCGGCGGTGCGCGCCAGCCACGTACCGGCGAGGCCGCGGCCCGGCACGCGAATCGCCGCTGCGACCTCGGCCAGCGGCCGCAGCACGAACGCGCGCTCGTGCATCCGCGGGTGCGGCAGCGTCAGTCCGCGCGCATTCAGCCGCCGCTCGCCGTAGAGCAGCAGGTCGAGGTCCAGCGTGCGCGGCAGGTTGCGCCGGCCGCCCTTGTCGCGCGTGCGCCGCTGGCGTCGCTCGACCAGCATCATCTGCTGCAAAAGCGCGCGCGGCGACAACGAGGTCGCCACTTCCGCCACCGCGTTCACGTAGTCGGGTTGCGGCGCCGCAGCTCCCACCGGCGCGCTCACGTAGTTGCACGATACGGCGACGAGCCGCGTGGCGGGAATGCGCGCCAGCGCACGCGCCGCGCGGGCGATCTGGCGGCGTGGATGCGCGAGGTTGCTGCCCATGCCGATGAACACCCGCGACGTCGTCACGTGTCGGAGGCCGTGTCGCCGGCCGCGGCCTCACCCGTCTCGTCGAACGCTTCCTTTTTCTTGCGTCCGCGGCTGCGCGAGCGGCGACGCTTGGTCGCTGCGGGCGCCTCGTCGGGCTTGAGCATTGCATCGCGCTCACCATCGCCGGCTTCCTGGAAGCGCGTCCACCAGTCGACCAGCGCCATCGGCACCTCGCCGCTTTCGCCGCGGATGGCGAGGAAATCGTACGCGGCGCGAAAGCGCGGATGCTCGGTGAGCCGCGCGGGGCGCGAGCCGGCGCGCTGCTCGAAGCGCGGCTGCAGCGACCAGATTTCCTTGATCGTCGCCTCGAAACGGCGCGGAATCGCGATTCGCTGCGCCTGCGCATTCAGCACATGGTCCATGGCGTCGAACAGTGCGGGCAGCGGCTTGCCGCCGTTGTCCTTCGCGGTCTTCCAGTGGACGAGTACTTCGTGCCACAACAGCGTGGCGAACAGGAACGCCGGCGACACGCCCTTGTCCTCGCGTACGCGAAGGTCGGTGTTGGCGAGTGCTGCGTCGATGAATTTGCCGCCGAGCGGCTGCTCGAGCACGACGTCGAGCAGCGGCAACAGCCCGTGGTGCAGCCCGTGCGCGCGCAAGCTCTCGAGCGTCCGCGCCGCATGCCCCGACAGCAGCAGCTTCTGCATTTCGTCGAACAGCCGCGCCGGTGGCACGTTCTGGATCAGCGGCGCGAGCTTGGGAATCGGCGCCGCGGTCTTCGGATCGATGGTGATGCCGAGCTTGGCCGCGAGACGCACGGCGCGCAGCATCCGCACCGGGTCTTCGCGGTAACGGGTGACCGGTGGCCCGATCAGCTTCATCCGGCGCGCGCGGATGTCGGTGACGCCGCCGACGTAGTCCCACACTTCTTCGGTCTCGGGATCGAAGTACAGCGCATTGATCGTGAAGTCGCGGCGCTTCGCATCCTCCCACTGCAGCCCGTACACGTTGTCGGAGATCAGGCGACCGTGCTCGTCGGTGGCGTCGTCGCCGGTTTGCGCCGCGCGGAACGTGGAGACTTCGAGCACTTCCGAGCCCGAATGCACGTGCACGAGGCGGAAACGGCGGCCGATGATGAACGCGCGGCGGAACAGCGGCTTCACCTGCTCCGGCGTCGCGTTGGTGGCGATGTCGAAGTCCTTCGGCGTGATTCCGAGCAGCAGGTCGCGCACGGCGCCACCGACGATGAACGCCTTGAATCCCGCTTCCTGCAGCTTGCGCGTGACGCTGCGCGCGCCGGCGGAAAGCTGCTCGCGGCGCACCGGATGCTGGCCGGTGCCGTAGATACGCGGCTTGTGTGCCGACC
>DATCFA010000108.1:0-5673 GCA_036509805.1 Casimicrobiaceae bacterium | reverse complement strand
GTGCTCGCCAGCGCAATGCGTGCGCGGCGAATGTCGATGAACGACGCCGCCGCTGTCCTGACGCAGGCGCATGGCGTCGTCGAACCCGGCCTGCACGGGGCTGACCCCTACGAGTCGCTGACAATGGCTGCGCAGTTTCGCGTATCCGCCTACGATGCCCGGTACCTGGTCGTCGCACGCGACCTGGGCGTCAAGCTCGTCACCGAGGATGCGAAACTTCGCGGCGCGGCGCCGAAACTCACGCAATCCCTTGCAGACGCGGTGGGCTACTGACCACCGTCCGCAGTTGCGCAGTCGTCCTGCAATTCCGCCGCGCGCAGCGTGTTGGCGAGCAGCGTCGCAATGGTCATCGGCCCCACCCCGCCCGGCACTGGCGTGATCCACGACGCATTGACCGACGCGCCGGCGAAGTCGACGTCGCCGTGGAGCTTGCCGTCGTCACCGCGGTTGATGCCGACATCGATGACGATCGCGCCCGGCTTGATCCAGTCGCCGCGCACGAAGCCTGCCTTGCCGATCGCTGCGACAACGATGTCGGCGTCGCGCACGATGTGCGGCAGGTCGCGCGTCGCCGAATGGCAGATCGTCACCGTGCAGCGCGCCATCAGCAGTTCCAGCGCCATCGGCCGGCCGACGATATTCGACTGCCCGATCACTACCGCGTGCTTGCCGACGAGGTCTGCGCCGGTGGATGCGAGCATCTGCATGCAGCCCCACGGTGTGCACGGGCGCAGCGTCGGCCGCTTGAGTACCAGCCGGCCGATGTTGCAGGGGTGAAAGCCGTCGACGTCCTTTTTCGGATCGAGCCGCTCGGTGACCCGCTCGGCATCTATCGCCGCCGGCAGCGGCAGTTGCACCAGCACGCCGCTGACGGCGGGATCGGCATTGAGGCGGTCGATCAGCGCCAATACATCGTGCTCGGGCGTTGCCGCCGGCAGGTCGTGCGCGAACGAACGCATGCCGGTCGCCTCGATCGTGCGTCGTTTGTTGCGCACGTAGATTTCCGACGCCGCATGGTCGCCGATCAGGATCACCGCAAGGCCTGGTACACGGCGTCCCGCAGCAACGCGCGCAGCAACGCGCACGCGCACGTCCTCGGTCAGTCGTGCCGCCAGCGCCTTGCCGTCGATGATGCGTGCCGTCATTCGCGTGTGCCTCGCGCGCCGTGATGTGCGCGCCGCCGTTACAATCCGGAAATGCAAAGGTCGGCCATTCTAGCGGCGATCCGCGAGCGCCTGAGCGCCGAACTAACGCCGCCTGCGATTGCGTGGGTGCGCTTCGAGGTCGATGGCCGGTTGGCGGGATTGCTGACGCGCGCACGCGTGGAGCGCCTCGCGGGCTTTCCGCGAATTTTCCGCATCGACGGCGCTGGAGTGTCCTTCGCCGCGGGCCTCGCCACGCAAACGGCGCGCACCGACGCGATGGCCGAGGTCGCCGGCGCGCTCGCCGCCTCCGGTGAGCTCACTGCGTGGCGCAACGAGCGCTACGCCGTGCGCGCGGCATTCGATTCCCCGCCGTGGTTCTTCCTCGAGCGCAGTTGCGCGCGCTGGTTCGGCGTGCTCACGTGGGCTACGCACGTCAATGGCGAATGCGTCGGCGTCGATGGGCGCGCGCTGTGGTTCGCGCGCCGCAGCCCAGACAAATCGATCGACCCCGGCCGCTTCGACACGCTGGTCGGCGGCGGCATCGCCGAGCTCGAGGCGGTTGCGCCCGCCATGCAGCGCGAGTCGTGGGAAGAGGCCGGCATCGACGCACGCACCGCCAGTACCGCGCGCGCCGCCGGCCACGTCAGCGTCACGCACGCCGCCGAAGATGGCCTGCAACGCGCGACGATATTCGTCTACGACCTCGCATTGCCGAAAGACTTCGTGCCGGACAACCAGGATGGCGAAGCGGTCGAGCACCGGCTGCTTGCGCTGGCCGACGCCGCGGCATTGATTGCCGCCACGCGAGGCCACGACACGACGACGCTCGACGCGTGTGTGGTGACGCTCGACTACCTGTTGCGCCAGGCCGATTGGCCCGTCGCAGAAGACGAACGCGATGCGCTGGCCGCGCTGTGCCGGCTGCCGGCTTGAACGACGCCGCTAGTGCGCCGGCGATGCCGCTGCGACGCGCAATACGCCGGATGCCGCGCGCTCGCCGCTGGCCTCCCGTGTGCGCACGCCCATCTCGTCGAGCACATCGCCCATCGCATGCACGGCTGCGCGCATTTCCGCGGGACCGATGGCGCCGATGCAGCCGACGCGAAACGTTTCCACCTGTGTGAGCTTGCCCGGATAGAGGACGAAGCCCTTGTCGCGCACGCGTGCGTAGAAATCCTTGAAGGCGAAGCGCGGATCCTTCGGCGCATGCACGGTGACGATGATCGGCGCCTGGATGGCCGGCGGCAGGAACGACGCGAGCCCGAGCTCGTCAAGTCCCGCAAGGAGGGTGTCGCAGTTGGCGCGGTAGCGCGCGAGGCGTGCCGGCTGCCCGCCTTCGGCGACGTATTGCGCGAGTGCCGCGTCCAGCGCCACCAGCACGTGCGTCGGGGGCGTGAAGCGCCACTGCGTCGTCTTTTCCATGTACGCCCACTGGTCGTACAGGTCCATGGACAGCGACGACGAACGCCCTTCGGCGCGCTCGAGCACGCTTTTTTTGACGAATACGAAGCCCATGCCCGGCGGGCCCTCGACGCACTTGCCCGACGCCGCAATCAACGCGTCGAACGGGATCGCCTGCGCGTCGATCGGCAGTGCACCGAACGAGCTCATTGCATCGATGATCAGCGCGCGGCCGTGCCTGGCCACCGCGCTGGCGATGCCCGCCAGCGGGTTCTCGATGCCGGTGGACGTTTCGCAGTGGATCAACCCGACATGCGTGATCAACGGATCGCGCGTCAGAAGCGCATCGACGTCGGCGGCCGTGGTCGGCACGTCCTCGGCCGTCTCGAACTGCGTGACCCTGCGTCCCATCATCTGCGCGAGCCTGGCAAGCCGCTTGCCGTAGGCGCCGTTGATCAGCACCAGCAGGTGGCCGTCGCGCGGCACCAGCGTGTTGACGGCGGCCTCGACGGAGAACGTGCCGCTGCCCTGTAACGGCACGCACACATGCGTGTCACGCGCATTGACGATACTGCCCAGCCGGTTGCGCACCGACGCCGTAATGGCGTTGAACGAGGCGTCCCACGAGCCCCAGTCGCGCAGCATCGCCGTGCGCGTCGCAAGCGATGTGGTGAGGGGTCCCGGCGTGAGCAGGATGGGGTCGCGCGATGGTAGGGTCATGACAACTCTTTCGTTGTCATTAGACGATGCACCGTGTAGATTGTCAACAATCTGCGTTTTTGCAGCACCGCGTGTCCACGGGTCATGCGCACATTTACCCTGCGTTCGGTCTGACTTTTCCAGGAGAATCGAGATGAAGTCCAAGCTGATGATGATGGTCACCGGGTGCGTGCTCGCGACTTTCGCGGGCATGGTGTGCGCGCAATCCGGTGTGGTAACGATTTATGCGGCCGACGGGCTGCACGACGGCAATCCAAGCTGGTTCGGCGACCAGTTCGCCGCGTTCACCAAGGCCACCGGCATCAAGGTCCAGTACATCGAGGCGGGTTCGAGCGGCGTCGCCGACCGCATCGCCAAGGAGAAGTCGAACACGCAGGCCGACGTGCTGGTGACGCTGCCGCCGTTCATGCAGCGCGCCGCGGCCGATGGATTGCTGCAGCCGTTCACGCCCGCGGATGCGGACATGCTCGCCGCGGCCGACAAGGACCCGAAGGGGCTCTACGTCGTGATGATGAAGAACTATCCCAACTTCATCTACAACGCCTCCGCATTGAAGGAAGCGCCGAAGACCTACAACGACCTGCTCGACCCCAAGTTCAGCAAGAAGATCCAGTACTCGACGCCGGGCCAGGCGGGCGACGGCACCGCGCTGATGCTGCAGGCGTTCCACGCGTTCGGCAGCAAGGAAGCGGGGCTTGCCTACCTCAAGAAGCTGCAGGCGAACAACCTCGGTCCGTCGGCGTCCACCGGCAAGCTGACGGCGCTGGTCAACAAGGGCGAAATCTACGTTGCCAACGGCGACATGCAGATGAACCTCGCGCAGATGCGCGACAACCCGAACGTGCGCGTGTTCTTCCCCGCCGGTCCCGATGGCAAGCGCTCGGTGTTCTCGCTGCCCTACTACATCGGTCTGGTCGCCAACGCACCGAACGCCGAAAACGGCAGGAAGCTGATCAACTTCCTGATGAGCGAACCGGCGCAAGCGGAGATCAGCTCGGTCGCGCAAGGGTTCCCGGTGCGCACCGACGTGCACCCGACCGACGAGAATTTCAAGAAGCTCAACGCGATGCTCGAAGGCGTCACCGTCTGGCAGCCCGACTGGAACGCTGTCCTTACCGATCTCAAGTCGGACGTGGCGGCGTACAACAAGGCGATTTCGGGCAATTGATGGCCGCCGATGCCCGCGCGGCGACAGCGGGCGCCGCGGCCGGGGCGAACGGCTCGGCGACGCCGGCGTCACGCGCGAGCGGCATCGGCTTCGAAGACGTATGCGTTGCCTATGGCGGCGTCGTCGTCCTCGATTCACTGACGCTCACCGTCAATCCCGGCGAGATTGTCGCGCTGATCGGGCCCTCGGGATCGGGCAAGACCACCGCGCTGCGCGCCGTCGCGGGCTTCGTGCGACCGTTGCGCGGGCGCATCACGATCGGGCAGCGCGATGTCACCCACATCGCGCCGCATGCGCGCAACATCGGCATGGTCGTGCAGAACTACGCGTTGTTCCCGCACATGCGCACCGAGGAGAACGTCGCCTTCGGCCTGCGCGCGCGCGGCGCTGCCGCGGACGTCATCCGCGAGCGCGTGCCGGAATGCCTGCGGATGGTCGGCATGGCCAGCTACGCCAAGCGCTATCCGCGCGAGCTGTCCGGTGGCCAGCAGCAGCGCGTGGCCATCGCGCGCGCGCTCGCGATCAAGCCGCAGGTGCTGCTGCTCGACGAGCCGCTGTCGGCGCTGGACGCGCAGATCCGCCGCTCGATGCTCGACGAGCTCGCGCGGCTGCACCGCGACTTGCCGTCGCTGACGGTGCTGTACGTCACGCACGACCAGACGGAAGCGCTGACGCTCGCCAACCACATCGGCATCATGCGCGACGGCAAGCTGTGCGCGTTCGGCGATGCGCAGTCGCTGTACCGCAACCCGCCCAACCGCTTCGCGGCCAAGTTTCTCGGACGCGCCAACCTGCTGCCGGTCACGGCCGTCGCTGCCAGCGACGCCGGCATCGCGAGTGTGCGTTTCAACGACACGCCGCTGTCGGCGCGCAATCACCAGGGTCTTGCCGACGGCGGCGACTGCCTGCTGTGCGTGCGCCCGCACGACCTGCACCTGCAGCCGGCGAGCGGCCTCGACAACATGCTCGCGGCGACGGTACGCAGCGTGCAGTGGCAGGGCGACATGCAGAACGTCGAGCTCGACGTCGCGGGCCACGTGCTGCGCATCGCGTGCGCGCCGATGGAAGTGCCACCGCTTCCGGGCGCATCGTTGAATGTGCATTTTGGCGCCGCGCACGCGACGCTGGTGCCGGAGACCGCTGCCCTTGGCTGACGCGGCGATCGTCGTGGCGCCCTCCTACGTGCCGCGCGCGAGCGGCCTGTGGATCGCTCCGCCCATCATCGTGCTGGCGGCGCTG
>DATCFA010000107.1:0-5780 GCA_036509805.1 Casimicrobiaceae bacterium | reverse complement strand
CGAAGATGCTTTCCGCGGCCGCCATGCCGCGCTGGATCGATGCATTGATGCCCGACAGCGACTTCAGCCGGTCGAGCAGCGTGATGAGCGCCAGCGTGTACGACAGGAACACGCCCAGGTCGATCTTGCCGTCCTGGCTTTGCAGCAGCGCCATCCACACGATGAATCCGATGCCGACGGCTGCGAACAATACGGCGAGCGGCGTGCTGGCGGCGCCCGCCGACGCCTGCTTGGTCATCGAATTGCGCAGCGAATTGGCGGCCTTCACCGCGCGCTCGCGCTCGTATTCCTCGCCGCCGAACACGCGCACGATGCGGTGGCCGCCGATCATTTCCTCGAGCGTATGCGTCAGCGACGCGGTGCGGGTCTGGATGTCGCGCGCCACGCGTCGCAGCCGCCGGCTGAAATAACGGGTGATTGCCGCGATCACCGGAATGATGACGAACACCAGCAGCGTCAATTGCCAGTTGAGCCACAGCAGGTAGGCGATGGCGCCGACGATGGCGAACGTTCCGCGCAGCGCGGTGGCGATCGTTCCCGACGCGGCGGAGGCGAGCTGGTGCGCGTCGAATGTCAGCTTCGACTGCACGGTGCCGGAGGCGTGCGCGTCGTAGTACGAAGTCGGCAGCCTGAGGAGCTTGTCGATCAGTTGGCGGCGCAGGTCGAACACCACGCGCAGCCCGGTGTAGGCCATCCCGTAGTCCGACACGTACGAGCCGAATCCGCGCAACAGGAACACGACGACGAGCGCGATGGGCAGCCAGTGCATCCGCGCGGGGTCCGGATTCTGGAAGTTGCGTACGATCGGAATGACCAGCCACGCCATCACCAGGTCGCCTGCGGTGACCACCAGCATGCCCACGACCGCCGCGGCGAACACCCCCAGATAGGGGCGCACGTAGTTCAGCAGGCGGCGGTAGAGATAAAGCCCGGACATCGGCAGGTGACGACTACGGCTGTTGGCCGCTGGCGGGATCGGGCAACCAGCGTGTCGCCAAAGTATAGCGCAGCGTGTCGGCGTGCCCCCGATCGACGCCCGGGCGGCGCACGCCGGATTCGCGGGTCTTTCAGCCCGGTGCGCGAGGCGTCGCGGCGGCTGCCTTGGCGGACCTGGAGGTCGGGCGCCTCTGGGCGATGCTCGCGGCGAGCAGTGCCTTGTACAGCAGTACCAGCTTGAGCGTCATCGCCGACGACGACAGCGGAAGTACGGCGTTGCGCGCGTTGGCGCCCATCCGCGCGCGCGTCGCGGGGTCGAGCAGGGTTCGCATGTGCGTGGCCAGCGCCTCGATGTCGCGCGCGTCGCACGCAAAGCCCGCGTCGTGCGCGCTCGCGATCTCGGTGACACCGCACTTGCTGCTGGTGACGACCGGCAGGCCGCAGGCCATCGCCTCCAGCGCGGCGTTGGGGCACGGGTCGTAGAGCGTCGGCAGCACGAAGACGTCGGCGGCGGCGTAGTACGGCTTCACGTCGATCTGCGGCCCGGCAATGTTGACGCGTCCGCGCAGGCCCAGCTTGCGCGCGAGCTGCGCGTAGTGCCGCAGGTTGCGGTCGGCGCCGACCACCAGCAGATGCGTGTGTTCCGGCAGTGCTGCCAGCGCGCGTATCGCGCTCGCCACACCCTTGCGCACATACCCGGAGCCGACCAGCGTGTAGACGGTTGCATCCGCTGGCAGCGCGAATCGCTCGCGTGCCGCAGCGCGCTCCGCGGCCGCGGGCGGTGCATACATCTCGGTGTCGACGGCGCTGTAGATGACGTGCATCTTGCTGTCGGCGACGCCGAAGCGCTCGCGGATCTCATCGCGCACCATCTGCGAGTTGCAGATGACCGCCGACAGCCACGGGCTCGCGAACATCCGCTTTTCCATGCCGAGCAGGTAGCGGTGATGCGGATCGAGCCGCACGCGCAGACGCGCGAGCGCCGGCGCGCCGCGCAGCCGCTCCTCGAGCCACACCGCATGCACGCCGTCGCCGGCGCGGAAGATGTCGCAGCAGCACAGCCGCTCGTGCGACTGCACGAGGTCGAGCCGCGCATGCGACACCGCCTTGCACACGCCACGCTGGAATCCCCAGTCGCGCCACAGGTTGCCCAGGTAGAACGGGTCGACGATCGACGGCTCGATCAGCGCGAGCTTGGTCTGCGGCCACTCGCGCGTATAGAGCGTGATCGCGACGTCGCGCTCGAGCAGCGCTTCCAGCGCGTTCTCGACGAAGCGTTCGGCGCCGCCGAAAGGCGTGTAACGCTGGCGGATGATCGCAATGCGCATCGTCAGCGGGTCTCGGCGAGCAAGGCGCGCAGCGCATCGTGGACGCGCGCGACCGGCAGCGTCGTCAGGCATTCGGACACCTTGCCGCCGCCGCAGCCGTCCTGGCCGCAGGGGCGGCAGGGATGACGGTCCGACGCGACGATGCGCGACGCCACGTTCCACGGTCCCCATTCGAATTCGCCGGACGGCCCGAACAGCGCGACCGTCGGCGTGCGCATCGCCGCGGCGATGTGCATCGGCGCCGAGTCGACGCCGACGAACGCGCGTGCGTTGCCCGTCAGCACTGCGAGTTCAGGTAGCGTCAGCAGGCCGGTCAAGTCGACGGTCCGCGCGCGCGTCGACTCGGTGGCGCCGGCGAGAATCGCATCGACCATCGCGCGCTCGCGCGGATCGGGCGCGCCGGTGACGACGATCGTGTGGCCGTCGGCAACGATGCGGTCGAACAGCGCCGCGGATTGCGCGGCGGTCCAGCACTTGAACATCCAGCGCGATCCCGGGTGTGCGTGCACGAATTCGCGCGCCGCGAGCGAATGCTCGCGCAGCAGCGCATCGACGCGCGCACGCGCAGCGGCGGACGGAGCGAGCAGCACTTCCTTGTCGGCCGCCGAGGGCTGTACGCCGATGCGTCGCAGCGCGTCGAGGTTCGCTTCCACCGCGTGGCGCGGCGTCGCACGCGGCAGCGGATAGAAATGCGTGAAATAGCGCCGCCACAGCCATTCGCGTTCGCCTGCGCGGCGCTGGCGGGTGACCGCGTATCGCGGCGCGAGCGCACGCGCCAGCGACAGTCCACGCGGGTGCTCGGTCAGGTGGACCAGCAGGTCGACGGGCGTTGCCTTGAGCGCACGCATCAGCGCACGCTCACCGGCGAGCTGCGCACGCAAGCCGGCGCCTTTCCAGCGTCGGTCGATCGTGTGGATGCGGCTGATCGCCGGGTGCCCTTCGAGCATCGGCGCGGTTTCCGCATACACGAGCGCTTCGACCTGGAGGTGGGGCGCCGCGCGCTTCAACGTCGAGAACACCGGCGACGCGAGCAGCACGTCGCCGTGGTGACGAAGTTTCGTCACCAGCACTCGCGACAGACCGGCGAGTGCCACGGCGTCGGGCAGGTATTCCTCGAAGCTCGGCATGACGGCGAACGATAGCAAAATTCACCCGTGTCCGGCGTTTGTGCAACACAGGCGCGTCAGCGCTCACTCGTGCGGCAGCGCACGCGGGCGAAAGGCAACCGGCGTTCGGGGTACAATCTCGCCTCCTCTCCCGTCCGCGCTTTTTCCATCGCAGCCATGCCTCTCGACGCCGTCTCTGCTGCGCTCAAGGCGCAGATCCTCGCTGAAGCGCTGCCGTACATCCAGCGCTTCCACGACAAGACGATAGTCATCAAGTACGGCGGCAACGCGATGACCGACGCAGCGCTGAAGGCGGGGTTCGCGCGCGACGTCGTCATGCTGAAGCTGGTCGGCATGAACCCGGTGATCGTGCATGGCGGCGGTCCGCAGATCGGCGACCTGCTGAAGAAAATGGGCATCGAAAGCGAATTCCGCCAGGGAATGCGCGTCACCGACGAGCGCGTGATGAATGCCGCGGAAATGGTGCTGGGCGAGCTGAACCAGGAAATCGTCGGCTTGATCAACCAGCATGGCGGCAAGGCCGTCGGGCTGACCGGGCAGGACGGTGGTTTCATCAAGGCGCGCAAGATGCTGCTCAAGGACGAAAAGAGCGGTGCGCCGATCGACATCGGTTTCGTCGGCGAGATCGAGCACATCGACGCCGAGCTGATCCAGTTGCTCGATTCGCACGATTTCATCCCGGTGATCGCGCCGATCGGCGTCAGCCGCAGCGGCGAGGCCTACAACATCAATGCCGACCTCGTCGCCGGCAAGCTCGCCGAGCGGCTGCAGGCGGAAAAGCTCGTGCTGATGACCAACACCACCGGCGTGCTCGACAGGAAC
Source organism: Casimicrobiaceae bacterium (assembly GCA_036509805.1). Classification (GTDB taxonomy): domain Bacteria; phylum Pseudomonadota; class Gammaproteobacteria; order Burkholderiales; family Casimicrobiaceae; genus VBCG01. The sequence goes on along the minus strand of DATCFA010000107.1, from coordinate 1,567 downwards.
GGCAAGCTTCTGACCGGACTGTCCGCCAGCCAGATCGAGGCATTGTTCGCCGACGGCACGATCCACGGCGGCATGCTGCCGAAGATCGGCTCGGCGCTGGAAGCGGTCAAGCATGGCGTCGCGAGCTCGCATGTGATCGACGGCCGTGTTGCGCACGCGCTGTTGCTGGAAGTGCTGACCAACGAAGGCGTGGGCACGATGATCCGCGCCGACAACGAGCCGCTGCGCGACTGACGCCGACCGGGACCCACGACGATGGCCACCAAGCCCGGCGAGCGCCGCCTGCAGATACTGCAAACGCTGGCAACGATGCTCGAGAATCCGCGCGGCGACAAGGTCACCACGGCCGCGCTGGCGGCAAAGCTCGACGTTTCCGAGGCGGCGCTGTACCGCCACTTCGCCAGCAAGGCGCAGATGTTCGAGGGGCTGATCGAGTTCGTCGAGACGACGTTGTTCTCGCTGGTCAACAAGATCCAGTCGGAAACGAGCGACGGTGTCGCGCAGGCCGAGCAGATCGTCGCCATGCTCACGGGGTTCGCCGAAAAGAACCCGGGAATGACGCGCGTGCTGATCGGCGACGCGCTGGTCAACGAGGACGAGCGGCTGCAGGTGCGGATCAACCAGCTCTACGACCGTCTGGAGGCTGCGCTGCGGCAATCGCTGCGCACCGCGCAGATGGGCAACGCGTGGCATGGGGACCCCGGCGCCGACGGCGCCGCGCTGACCGCCTATGTCGTCGGCCGCTGGACGCTGTTCGCCAAGAGCGGATTCAAGCGCCTGCCGCTGGCCAACTGGGAACTCGAGCGCAAGTTCCTGTTCGACTGATTTTGCGGCGTTACTTCCCGCGTTCCTCTGCGAAGCGCGATGGGGCCGCTCGCGGACGCTTCATGACCCAGGCGCTCCCGCGATCCGCCCCATCGCGCTTCTTATGCGTCCCGCTGACGCGCGGCGATACTAAAGTCGCGCTTTGTTTGCGCCAGCGCCGCACCAGTGCATTGCGCAGGAGCACGAGTCAAAGCAACGCCACGGGGACGCCAGCCATGCCATTTTGCGATGCCTCCCATCGGGGCCGCACGTTGCAAATGCGAAGGGCGGGTTTGGCCGATCGCGCGGCATCGCCGACCCGGCCGCCTCGCCACAAGCATTGCTGTTGCCACGCAATATCTGAAAGCTCCAACCACGAGAGCCAACGCAGAGGCTCGCAAGCCACGGATGCTGGCGTCCCCGTGGCGTCGTTTTGACGCCGAGCATCATCCAACCTGACAGCAACGCGAGCGTCCACGAACGGCGCATCCGTAAGTAGCGCAACGAATCGGCGATCAGGTTGACGAAGCGCGATGGGTCCCTGCGCCGGAGCGCCTGGGTCATGAAGCGTCGGCGCAGGGACCCATCGCGCTTCGCAGAGGAACGCAGGGAAGTGACGTTTCGTTGACTCACTGCGCGTGGCCGCACACCGCGCAATCCGGATCGCGCGGCACGCGCACGTCCCGCCAGCGCATCGTCAGCGCGTCGAGCATCAGCAGCCTTCCAGCAAGCGATTCGCCGGCGCCGGCGATGAGCTTCAGCG
>DATCFA010000106.1:0-2888 GCA_036509805.1 Casimicrobiaceae bacterium | reverse complement strand
CGCGATGCGCTGGACCTTGATGGAATCGCCGTCCACCGCCAGTTGCGCGGGCCCCTCCAGCTTCAGGAACAGCCGGCGCTCATCGGCCAGCGATTGCATGCGTTCGCACAGCTCCTTCAGCACGGCGGCGGCGTCGAACGGCTTGATCTGGCGCTGCTCCTGCCCGGCCTGCAGGCGCGCGAGGCTCGTCACGTCCTCGAGCAGCGAGCGCAGCGACGACACGTTGCGATCGAGCACGCGCACGAAGTCGTCGCGCTGTTGCTGCGGGACGTTTTGCATGCCCAGCAACGCAGTGGCATTGGCGACGACGCCCAAGTTTCCGCGAAGATCATGCGCCGCCTGCTGCCACAGCGCGCCGCGCTGCTGCTCGAGGGTCTGCACCTGCTCCATTGCCTGTTCCAGGTCGCGCACGTGACCCATGGCTTCGATCTGCTGCAGGTGGAAATACTGCGACGTGCTTTCGCTGGCACCTTCGGTGCAGATCTCGATCCACGCACGCCTGGCGGTGGACATCACGCCTTCGTCGAGCTCGGGGTGCGCCGTTGCGTAGCCTTCCAGCTCGTCGGCCATGCACAGTTGCAGCCGGCCCCACTCGCGGCTCACTTCACGCAGGTCGTAGCCTTGCTGCCAGCGCTGCAGGCCGTGCGCGGCAGCGTCGTCCTTGTGCGTTTTCTCGAACGCGCGCAGCTGCCTGCCGGTGACGACGAGCAGCTTTTCGCTGTAGGCGGCCAGCAGCTCGGGGACGTGATCGTTCAGTTGCGCACGCGGCAGCGAGGCGCCTGTCATCATTTCCGGATCGCGTTCGACGGCCTTGCGCCATGCCTGCATGATCGCTTCGCGGCGCGCAGTCAGGTAGGCGGCCAGCGCCGCCAGTTGCTCGTCGATCTTTTGCGCGTTGTCCATTGTCTGCGGCCGCCTGCAGCGGTCGGCTTCCGAGGTGAGCCGCCAGGGTGCAATTGTACCGACAGCGCCCCGCGCCTTTGCGGCCGCGCGGCACGCGAACGATGATCGTCGGCGACAGCGACTATTGGACGAACAGCGACACCATCATCGCCATCACGGCGACGGTCATCAAGAGCGTGGCCAGCCAGCCCAGCCGCTGCAGGCGCGGGCGGATCGTCAGCGTGCCCATGATTTCCTTGCGCACCGCCATGCGCATCATCACCGCCATGATCGGCACCGAGATGACACCGTTGACGACCGCGGCCCACAACAGCGCCTTGATGGGGTCGACGTGCGTGAAATCGATGCTGACGCCGATCAGCGTGGCGATGGTGATGATCGTGTAGAAACCCTTGGCGTCGGCCGGTTTCTTGGCGTGGCCGATCGGCCAGTCCATCGCCTCGGCCACCGCATATGCCGCCGATCCGGCCAGCACCGGTATCGCCAGCAAGCCGGTACCGATGATGCCGAGCGCGAACATCAGGAACGCGCGGTCGCCGGCGATGGGCCGCAGCGCCTCGGCGGCCTGCGACGAGGTCGCGATGTTGGTGATGCCGTGCTGGTGCAGCGTCGCGGCCGTCGTCAGCATGATGCAGAACGCGATTCCGTTGGAAAAGATCGAGCCCACCCAGGTGTCGATCTTGATCCGATGCAGGTGATGCTTGACCTGCTCGGGCGCGTTCTTGAGGGGCTCCTGGCCGATGCCCGCGCGCTGCTCCTCGACTTCCTGCGACGCCTGCCAGAAAAACAGGTACGGGCTGATCGTGGTGCCCAGCACCGCGACCAGCAGCATCAGGTACTCGCCGGTGAGATTGAGCGGCGGCAGCAGCGCACCGTGCACCATCGCCTTCCAGTCGACGTGCACGGTCAACAGCACCAGCACGTACGCGAACAGCGACAGCGTCAGCCACTTGAGCACCGGCGCCAGTCGCGAATACGGCAGGAAGAGCTGCATCAGCACGGCGAGCACGCCGAAGATCAGTGCGTGGCCGTGCGACGGACCGCCAACGACGAGCTGCAGCGCCTCGCCCATCGCGCCGATGTCGGCGCCGATGTTGATCGTGTTCGCGACCAGCAGCAGCGAGACGATGAACACCAGCAGCGAGCGCGGGTAGAACTGGCGGATGTTGGCGGCCAGCCCGTGTCCGGTGACGCGGCCAATGCGCGCCGACACCACCTGGATGCCCACCATCAGCGGCGTGGTGAGGAACACGCTCCACAACATCGCGTAGCCGAATTGCGCGCCGGCCTGCGAGTACGTGGCAATGCCGCTAGGGTCGTCGTCCGCCGCGCCGGTGATGAGACCCGGTCCGAGATGTTGCAGCAGATATTGGCGGAGCGAACGCATGGAGTTGCTTCTTGAAAAAGTGGACGCGGGCGGGCCGCGAGTATAACCCGCGACGTGCGGATGTGAGCTGAGGATTTGCGACGCGGGCGTTGTCTTCGCGGTGCGCACTAGCGCTCATCTCCGCACTGCGCAACATGTCCCCCTCCCGCTTGCGGGAGAGGGCTAGCGTGAGAGCAAACCTACCAACAAATACCAACGTACCCCGCGCCGTCGGCGCACGCACCGCCCAACCCCACCAGATCGACAACACGCTTCCGACCCCGCGACATCCGCCGCAACGCCTCGACACACTCGCCATCCCGATGACACACCACCCGCACATCCGCGAAATCGACGAGCGCGCGACACGTCGCCTCGACGACGGGAGCAACCCCCGACGCACCATCCCGATCATCGCCAACTCCACGCTCGATCACCCCACCACCTCCAGCCAGCGCCGCATCGAATATCCGCGACGGCCGCCATGACGAGCGCTGCGAGGCCCGGCTCGATGAGGCGCGTGCGTCCGGCGCGCAAGTCTTCGACGACGGATGCATGGCGATCCGATGCTATGATCGGTTGGCCATCGCGCGCGCGCGACGCCGCCACGATCGTGCCC
>DATCFA010000105.1:0-2014 GCA_036509805.1 Casimicrobiaceae bacterium | reverse complement strand
CAGCGTCAACGCGCGCAACGAGAACAACATGTCGGCGCTCGACTTCGCGCAGCGCGGCAACGACGCGGCACTCGTCGCGCACCTCAAAGCCGCCGGCGCGCGCTGACCCGAAGCCTGCGGGAATCCTTCAACGCGGGCTCCGCCACCCTGTCCAAGCGGCGCCGACGGCAGTGCGTCGGGATAAGGATCGACCAGACGCTCGAACAGCCCCGGCACGCGGGGAACTCCGGTGTCGTTTGCGTGCGCCGCCACCGCACGGTTCCCCCTCCCGCTTGCCGGAGAAGGCGCACTGGCTATTGGGCCATGTCCACGTGGGCGAGCGCTTCGGACAGCGACAGCGTGCGATCGGCGACCGATAGGGCGGCGGCGGCCAGCGGGCCGCCTTCGTCGACCGGCGTGCCGCGCAGCACGCCGACCAGCCTGCGTGCGCCATCGAAGCGCTTGCGCCAATAGGCGTCGTCGAGCGAAGCGATGCGCACTTCGCTGCCCGCTGACGGCGCGTGCACGAAGCGGTTGTCGCCGAGGTAGATGCCGACGTGCGAATGCATGAAATGGCGCGTATTGAAGAACACCAGGTCGCCTGGTACCAGGTCGACCCGCGGCACGCGCGCACCAACACTGCCCATTTGCGCGGACGTGCGCGGCAGCGCGATACCGGTCGTCTGCGAGAAGACGTAGCGGACGAGGCCGCTGCAATCGACGCCGCTGGCGGGGTTTTCACCGCCGAAATGGTAGTCGACGCCGATCAGCGACAGCGCGAATATGGCGACGTCCTGCGCTTTCTGCAAAAGCGCCGGCGTCGGCGTGGCGGCAGCCTTGACCGGCGCGGCGGCGTGTGTTTTCGGCAGGCGCGCGGCCTGTGCGGCGCCGCAGGCACACACGCTCACCAGCGCAGCGGCCAACGCCGCGCGCATGAGGTTTCGGGCTGGCATCCGGCATTGTCGCTGATTCGCGAGCCGGATCAAGGGTTTGGCTTTGCAACTCCGGTTTTTCGCCGTCCGGCTGTCGCATTTGCGCGCATCCGGCGCCTGGTCTTGGCATCCGCGGTCAGCGGCCGCGTCAACTCCACCCGGTCGCCGTCGGCGAGCACCGTGCCGGCGCTGGCGCGGTGACCGTAGATCGCAAAGCCGAGGTTGCCGGCATCGAGGCCCAGGCGCTCGGGCACGCCGGAGCGGGCGACGGCGTCGGCGACGGTTGCGCCGTCGGCCAGCCGCACCGGAACGAGCGCTTCGACGCCGGGAGCCGCGTAGGCGACGCTGACCTCGATGGTCATCGGCTGCCGTACACCGCTTGCGCGCGCTTGACGAACGAGTCGATGAACGTGTTGGCGATATGGTTGAACACCGGCCCGATGACGCGGTCGAGGATGGCTGTCGCGAATTCGTAGGCGAGCTCGAGCTCGACCTTGGCGGCGGCATCGCCCAGCGCGCGGAACTGCCACTCGCCGTGCAGGTGCCGAAACGGGCCGTCCTTCAGCGTGATGCCGATCGATTCCGGCGGACGGTGCGCATTCAGCGTGGTGAAATGGGCGCGCACACCGAGATAGTCGATGTCGATCCGCGCCGTCATCGAGCGCGCGTCGCTCGCCAGCACGTCGGTGGCCGCGCACCACGGCAGGAACTGCGGGTAGGCGGCGACGTCCGCCACCAGCGCGAACATCTCGCTCGCGCTGTAGGGGACGAGCACCGATCGCGTCACGCGCTGCATCGGCAGAGTGTAGTTGCTAGAATCGGCGCCATCATGAGCATTGTCGAGAATCGCAAGGCATTCCACGACTATTTTATCGAGGAACGCTTCGAGGCCGGTCTGGCCCTCGAAGGCTGGGAAGTCAAGTCCATTCGCGCCGGGCGTGCGCAGTTGAAGGAGGCCTACGTCGTGGTCAAGAAGGGCGAGCTGCTGCTGATCGGCGCGCACGTGTCGCCGTTGTCGACGGCGTCGACGCACGTGCAGGCCGACCCGACGCGCACGCGCAAGCTGCTGATGCACCGCGAGGAGATCAACCGCCTCGTCGGCA
>DATCFA010000104.1:0-2971 GCA_036509805.1 Casimicrobiaceae bacterium | reverse complement strand
GTCGCGTTGCTCGCGGGCGACGCGTTGCAGGCGCTGGCGTTCGGCGAGGTGGCGCGGATGAAGCGCAGTGCCGGCGGCGCATGCGCAATACTCGCCGAGGCATCGGGCATTCGCGGCATGGCCGCCGGCCAGGCGATCGATCTCGCCGCCACCGGCCGCACGCTCGCAGTCGACGCGCTCGAGACGATGCACAGGCTCAAGACCGGCGCGCTGATCCGTGCGGCCGTTGCGCTGGGCGCGCTGGCGGGCGATGCCGGCGCCGACTTGACCAACGCGCTCGACCGCTACGCGGCAGCCAGCGGGCTTGCATTCCAGGTAATCGACGACATCTTGGATGTCGAAGGCTCGTCGTCGTCGCTGGGCAAGACCGCGGGCAAGGACGCCGCGAGCGGCAAGCCGACCTACGTGACGACGCTGGGCGCCGACGGCGCGCGGCGCTACGCCGCCGAGCTGCGCGCGCAGGCGCATGCCGCGCTGGCGGCGTGCGGCGTGCGCGCCCGCAGGCTCGCGGAAATCGCCGACTGGATCGCACTGCGCCGGAACTGAACATGGACAGTCGGGCGCCCGCACTTCGCGCGCACTTTCCATGACGACCGCATGCTAGGCTCGAACCCCAGGGACCACCGACCGATGAACAAGCCGCAACAACCCGACGACATGCTGGCGCCGATCGCCGATGTGCAGTCGCGCCGCGACGAGCGCGAGCTGGCTATCGACCAGGTGGGGATCCGCGGCTTGCGCTATCCGCTGGTCTTCGTCGACCGCGACGGCGTTGCGCGGGCCACGGTGGCCACCTGCAATGTCTACGTCGCGCTGCCCGCCGAGCAGAAGGGCACCCACATGTCGCGGCTGGTGGAGCTGCTCGAGGAGCATGCTGCGGCCTCCGCGCCGCCGCTGTCGGTGGCCAATTTCCATGCGCTGCTCGACGACCTCGTCGCGCGCCTCGATGCGCCCGGCGGGCGCATCGACTTCGCGTTCCCGTTTTTCGTGCGCAAGACGGCGCCGGTGTCGGGAGTCGCGAGCCTTCTCGACTATGAAGTCAAGATCAGCGGCGAGCTGGCCGCGGGCCGCTATACGCAGACGCTCGATGTCGTCGCGCCCGTGACATCGCTGTGCCCGTGCTCCAAGGAGATCTCCGCGTACGGCGCGCACAGCCAGCGCTCGGCGATCCGCATCGTCGCGCGGCCGCTCGCCGACGTGTTCGTCAGCGACCTGTTGCGCATCGCCGAGGAAGAAGCTTCCGCCGAGTTGTATGGCATCCTCAAGCGCGCCGACGAAAAGTACGTGACCGAGCGCGCGTACGACCATCCGCGCTTCGTCGAGGATCTGGTGCGCGGCGTCGCCGCGCGGCTCGCCGCCGACCCGCGGATCGGCGCGTTCGCCGTCGAAGCCGAGAACTTCGAGTCGATCCACAACCATTCGGCCTTCGCGCGAATTTCCCGCGGCCTCTGAACACGCACACGCGGGCCGGCCGGCGACCGCGTTCGTCGTCCCTGGCCGCGGATCGTCGTGCCCCGGTCGCGGCTCGTCAACGTCGCCGCTCCCCATGGCACGTCCGCTGCCTAGAATGACGCGGTGTCCGCTGCCCCGCCGAAGTCCCGCTACGATGCGTTCGCCGAACGCCTGCTGGCGTCGCTGACCGAGCTCGAGCGGCGCGACGTGCGCTCGTTCGACCGCTGGTTCTTCAGCGAAGGCTGGCGCTGGCTGGCCGGCCTCGTTGCCGTCACCACCGTCTTCGCATGGCTCGGCGCACAACTGCCGTGGAACATGACGTTCGGCGAGGCATCGGTGCTGTTCAACGTCGTCGTGCTGCTGCTCGTGTGGTCGGGTGTGTCCGCGTGGTTCGGGTTCCGCCGGCTGAAGGGGCGGGTCTTCCGTCGCGTTGTCGTCGACCCGGTGGTGTTCCTCGTGCTCGGCACGCTGGCCGGCGCGCTGGTCGCCGGTCTGATCCATGGCGAAAGCCCGCTGTATTTTCTGCAGGACTACACGCGGCTGCGGCATGGCTTCACCGCCGGGCTCGTGTTCAGCTTCCTGTATGCGCTGCTGGTGGCGCTCATTTCCCAGCTGCGCAACCGCGAATACGCGGCGCTCACTGCGCGCCTGGAAGCCGAGGCGCATCAAAGCGACCTGTCGCGCCAGCTCGCCGAGTCACGCTTGAAGCTGCTGCAATTGCAGATCGAGCCGCATTTCCTGTTCAACACGCTGGGCAGCGCGCAGCAGCTCGCCGAAAAAGGCGCGCCGCAGGCGGCGCGGCTGATCGCCGACCTGATCCGCTTCCTGCGCGCCGCGACGCCCGCGCTTCGCAACGACACCAACACGCTGGGACAGGACGCGGCGCTGGCCGAGGCGTACCTGTCGATCATGCACATGCGCCTGTCGCGCAGGCTCGACTATGCGATCGACATCCCGCCCGCGCTCGCCGACGTCGCGCTGCCGCCGGGGATGCTGATCACGCTCGTTGAAAATGCGATCAAGCACGGCATCGAGCCGGCGCCCGCCGGCGGGCGCATCGACATCAGCGCGCGGCATGAAGGGGCATCGCTCGTCGTGCGCGTGGCCGACACCGGTGCGGGGCTGAGCGGAAGCGTTGCGCAGCCGGGGCAGGGCATCGGCCTCGCCAATATCCGCGAGCGGCTGCATCTGCTCTACCGAGGCGCGGCGTCGCTCGAGCTCGGCGAAAACGTACCCCGTGGATTCGTCGCGCGCATCGTGCTGCCGCGCGACGATGCGACGCGACCGGTGCCCGCACGCAACGCGAGCGAAGGAACCGCCCGATGAGACCCGCAGCATGACCACCGCCACCGCAATGATCGCCGAGGACGAGCCGTTGATGCGTGAGCGCCTCAGGGAGAAGCTCGCCGAGTTGTGGCCGTCATGCACGATCGTTGCCGAAGCCGCCGACGGCGACGAGGCGCTCGCGCTGTTCGACATCCACGCGCCGCAGGTCGCATTCCTCGACGTGCGGATGCCC
>DATCFA010000103.1:0-3908 GCA_036509805.1 Casimicrobiaceae bacterium | reverse complement strand
CGAAGGCGATGGCCGACCTGCGCACGCTGCTCGCGGTTCCCGACAACTACAGGATTGTCTTTCTGCAGGGCGGAGGCATCGGCGAGGCGGCCATCGTGCCGCTCAACCTGCTGGGCGACAAGCGCCGTGCAGACTACGTCGACACCGGTCACTGGTCGACGCGCGCGATCGATGAAGCGCGCAAGTTCTGCGATGCGCGGGTCGTTGCGTCGGCCGCCGATCGCGGCTACACGTACGTGCCGCCGCAACCGGCGTGGCAGTCGTCGCCCGACGCCGCGTATGTGCACATCTGCAGCAACGAGACGATCGGTGGTGTCGAATTCGCGCACTGGCCGGATCCCGCAGCGCTTGCGGCGGGCGTGCCGCTGGTGGCCGACATGTCGTCGCACATCCTGTCGCGGCCGGTGGACATCGCGCGCTTCGGCGTCATCTACGCCGGTGCGCAGAAGAACATCGGTCCTGCCGGGCTGACGATCGTCATCGTCCGCGACGACCTCCTGGGCCGCGCGCGCAGCGACTGCCCGAGCGTGTTCGATTATGCGAAGCAGGCCGCCAACAACTCGATGGTCAACACGCCGCCGACGTTCGCCATCTATGTTGCCGGCCTCGTGTTCGAGTGGCTGCAGGCGCAGGGCGGCGTGGCGGCGCTGGAACGCGCCAACATCGTCAAGGCCGAATTGCTGTATGCGACGATCGACGCCAGCGGCTTTTACCGCAACGACGTGCACAAGCCCGACCGGTCGCGGATGAACGTGCCGTTCTTCCTGCGCGATCCGCAGCTCGATGCCGATTTCCTGGCGGGGGCCGCGGCGCGCGGACTCGCGCAGTTGAAGGGCCACCGCGCCGTGGGCGGCATGCGCGCGTCGATCTACAACGCGATGCCCATCGAAGGCGTGCGCGCGCTGTGCGACTACCTGCGCGAGTTCGCGCAACGATACGGTTGAATCCAATGAGCGCAAACGACGAACTGTCCCGCCACCGCGCAGCGATCGATGAGCTGGACGACGAAATACTCGCGCGGCTGTCGGCGCGCGCCGCGCACGCGAAGGCGGTCGGCAAGCTGAAGGGCGGCTCGGCCGCCTACCGTCCGGAGCGCGAGGCGCAGGTGCTCGCGCGGATGGCCGCGGCCAATCCGGGGCCGCTGCCCGACAACTCGGTCAGCGGCGTGTTCCGCCAGATCATGTCGGCGTGCCTCGCGCTCGAGCGGCGGCTCGGCGTCGCGTACCTCGGACCGCCGGGCACGTTCAGCCACGCGGCCGTGCATCGGCATTTCGGCGAGTTCGTTGAAGCGCTGCCGTATGCGTCGATCGACGAGGTGTTCCGCGCCGCCGAGAGCGGGCAGGCCGACTATGCGGTGGTTCCCGTCGAGAATTCCACCGAAGGTGCGGTCGGGCGCACGCTCGACCTGATCGCGCAGGCGCCGCTCGCCATCTGCGGCGAGGCCAAGCTGCGTGTGGAGCAGCACCTGATGACGCAGGCGCCCGGGCTCGAAGGTGTGGCGCGCGTCTATTCGCATACGCAGTCGCTCGCGCAATGCAACCGCTGGCTCGCGCGCCACCTGCCACGCGCGCAGCGCATACCGGTGGCGAGCAATGCGGAGGCTGCGCGGCTGGCAGCCAGCGAGCGCGACGCCGCTGCCATCGCCGGCGAAAACGCCGCGACGCTGCATGCGGTGCCGATCCTCGTGCGCAACATCGAGGACGAGCCAAACAATACGACGCGCTTCTGGGTGCTCGGTGCGCACGCCGCCGCCGCTTCGGGCCGCGACCGGACGTCGCTCGTCATTGCGTGTCCGAACCAGCCCGGCGCGCTGGTCTCCGTGCTCGAGCCGTTCGCGCGCAACGGCGTGTCGATGTCGCGCGTCGAGTCGCGCCCCTCGCGCGTCGAAATGTGGGAATACCTGTTCTTCGTCGACGTCGTCGGCCATGCCGGCGATCGGGCGGTCGCCTCCGCGATTGCCGGCGTGCGCGCGGTCGCGCCCTACGTGAAACTGCTGGGATCGTATCCCGCCAACACACCGTGAACACCACCGCTTCGGCCGCCGACCTCGCTCCCGAATACATCCGCCGCATCGCGCCCTACGTCGCTGGCAAGCCGATCGACGAGCTCGCGCGCGAGCTGGGACTCGACGCGTCGACGATCGTCAAGCTCGCCTCGAACGAGAATCCGCGCGGTGCGAGCCCGACGGTCGTCGCAGCGCTGGCCGCAGCCGCAAGCGAACTGACGCGCTACCCGGACAGCAACGGCTTTGCATTGAAGGACGCCATCGCGCGCCGCTACGCCGTCGATCAGTGCGAAATCGTGCTCGGCAACGGCAGCAACGATATCCTCGAGCTCGTCTCGCTGGCGTTCCTCAGGCCGGGCGACGATGCCGTCTACGCACAGCATGCGTTCGTCGTCTATCCCCTCGCGACGCAGGCACGCGGTGCGCGCGGCATCGAGGTGCCGGCGCGTGACTTCGGCCACGACCTCGCGGCGATGCGCGCGGCGATCACCGCGCAAACGCGCATCGTGTTCGTCGCCAACCCGAACAACCCAACGGGATCCTGGCTTCCGCCGGCGGCGATCGAAGCGTTTCTCGCCTCGGTGCCCGCCGACGTGGTCGTCGTGCTCGACGAGGCCTATAACGAATATCTCGATCCTGCCGACGATGCCAATGCCACGCGCTGGATCGCCACGTACCCGAACCTCGTCGTTTCACGCACGTTTTCCAAGGCCTACGGCCTCGCCGCACTGCGCGTGGGCTACGGCGTGATGAATGCAGCACTCGCCGACATCGTCAACCGCGTGCGTCCGCCGTTCAACGTCAATGCATTCGCGCAGGTGGCGGCCATTGCCGCGCTGGCCGACACCGGCTACGTCGATGCGAGCCGCGCACAGAATCGCGACGGCATGCGCACGCTAGCGGCGGGATTCGACGCGCTCGGACTGCGGCACCTGCCTTCGCGCGGCAATTTCATCATGGTCGACGTCGGCGACGGCATGACGGTATTCGAGAATCTGCTGCGCGCGGGCGTCATCGTGCGGCCGGTGGCGAATTATGGCTTGCCTGCGTGGCTGCGCGTCACCGTAGGCCTCGCGCACGAGAACGCGCGCTTGCTGGCGGCGCTGCCGGCCGCGCTCGGCCGTTGAGCGGCGCGCGCGTGCCGGTGCCCGCGATCGGCAAGCTGGTCGTCGTCGGCGTGGGGCTGATCGGCGGCTCGCTGGCGTTGGCGCTGCGCGCAGCCGGCGCGGTGACGAGCGTCGTCGGCGTGGGCCGTTCGCGTGCCAACCTCGACCATGCGCTCGCGCAGCGCATCGTCGACCGCGCGCATGCGCTCGATGACGACTGGGTGGCCGAACTCGCCGACGCGGATGTCGTCGTCGTCGCCGCACCGGTGGCGCAATTCGCGGCGCTGTTTGCGCGAATCGCGCCGCACATCGGCGTGGGCACCGTGGTCACCGACGCCGGAAGCTCCAAGCAGGATGTGGTCGCCGCTGCGCGCCTCGCGTTCGCTGGGCGCAGCGCGCAGTTCGTGCCCGCACATCCGATCGCCGGCAGCGAACGCTCGGGGGCGGCGGCAGCGGATGCGAACCTGTTCCGCGGTTGCCGCGTGATCGTCACACCCACGGCGGAAACGTCGGCGACCGCGCTCGCGCGCGTCGAGGCGATGTGGCGCGCGGCGGGTGCGACGGTCACAGCGCTCGACGCTGCCGCGCACGACCGCATTTTCGCTGCGGTCTCGCACCTGCCGCATGTGCTCGCACATACGCTGGTCGCCGAACTCGCGAGCCGCCGCGACAGCGCGGCGTTGTTTGCGCATGCGGGGCCCGGCTTTCGCGACTTCACGCGCATCGCCGCAAGCTCGCCCGAGATGTGGCGCGACGTGACGCTGGCGAACCGTCACGCGTTGATCGCCGAGCTCGCG
>DATCFA010000102.1:0-5024 GCA_036509805.1 Casimicrobiaceae bacterium | reverse complement strand
TTGGCCTTAACGGACGCTTCGAGCATCGGCTTTCGAGTCGGCGAAGGAAGTGTGTCCATTATTCCACATCGATGGCCGGCCGCTCCGGGGCTGCGCCGCTGCGGACGGGAGTGGACATCGTACAATGTCGCCCTGCGACAGATCGGACTCGGGACAGTGAATCTCGACGATATCTACAGCAAGACCGAGCGCGGGCTGGAGGAATTGCGCACGCGGCAGATGAACCTGCCGGTGCAGCTGCGCAGCGTACTCATCATGATCGACGGCCAGCACACGGTCGCGCAGACGCTTGCGCGCGCGCAGGCGCTGGCAGTGGGTCCCGACGTATTCGAGCAGCTCGAGAAGCTGCTGCTCATCGAGCGACGCTTCGGCGCGCGCTCGGTGGCGGAAACCGGCGGCGGCGCGCGCTCCGAAGAAGATGTGCAGCGCTTCCTGCTGCTGCAGAAAACGATGAACGGCGTCATCAGCCGGCACTTGGGCCTCCGCGGCTATGGACTGACGCTGCGGCTGCAACGCGCCGGCAACTTGCGCGACCTGCACGACCTGCTGCCCGACCTGGCGCAGGCACTGGTCAAGCGCATCGGTCTCAATGCCACCGCGCCGATCGTCGACGCGATCGAACAGACGCTCGTGCGCTGATGGCAGCTCCGCTTGCGCTTGCGGGCATCAAGGTCGTCGAGCTCGGCGCGCTGATCGCGGGGCCCTTCTGCACGAAGATTCTCGCCGAGTTCGGTGCCGATGTCGTCAAGATCGAGCCGCCGGGCCGCGGCGACCCGCTGCGCGAGTGGCGGCACCTGCGCGATGGAACGTCGGTGTGGTGGCACGTGCAATCGCGCAACAAGCGCTCGGTGTGCGTCGACCTGCGCAACGCCGAGGGCCAGGACATCGTCCGCGAGCTGATCCAGCGTGCCGACATCGTCGTCGAGAACTTCCGGCCCGGCACGCTCGAAGGCTGGGGCTTGGGCTACGACGCGCTGTCGGCGGGCAACCGCGGCCTGGTGATGGTGCGCATATCGGGCTACGGACAGGATGGCCCGTACAGCACGCGTCCGGGCTTCGGCGTCATCGGCGAAGCGATGGGGGGGTTGCGCCACGTCACCGGTACCCCCGACAGGCCACCGTCGCGCACCGGCATTTCGATCGGCGACACGCTGTCGGCGCTGTACGGGGTGATCGGCGCGATGGTCGCGCTCGAGCACCGGCGCAAGACCGGCGTCGGCCAGGTGGTCGACGTCGCACTCTACGAGTCGGTGTTCTCGGTGATGGAGTCGCTGCTGCCCGAATTCGATGCGTTCGGCGTCGTCCGCGAGCGCACGGGCTCGATCCTGCCCGGCATCGCGCCCACGTCCGCCTACCGCTGCAATGACGGCAGCTACATGCTGATCGCGGGCAATGGCGACTCGATCTTCCAGCGCCTCGCGCAAGCGATGGGCCGCGACGATCTCGCCGCCGATCCGGCACTGCGCCACAACGACGGCCGCGCGCGGAAACAGGCGTGGCTCGACGAGGAAATCGAACGCTGGACGTCGGCGCGCTCGCCGGACGACGTCCTCGCGGCGATGCACAGGGCCGACGTGCCGGCGTCGAAGATCTACACGGTGCGCGACATCGCCGCCGACGCGCACTATGCGGCGCGCGAAATGATCCGCAATGTCGACACCAGCAGCGGCCCGCTGAAGGTGCCCGGCGTCGTGCCCAAGCTGTCGGCGACGCCGGGCCGCATCGAAGGCGGTGGCCCGACGCTCGGGCAGCACACCGACGACGTGCTGCACGAGCTGGGATACGACGACGCACGCATCGCGGGCTTGCGCGCGCGTCACGTCGTGTGAATCATCACGCCCGGGAGTCCATGATTGCGCAGCGGAAGGGCGATCAGGGTGACTGCGTCGCGCGGCGGATCAACCACCGCGAGCACACGAACGCGAGCAGCGCCGAGACCGCGATCGTCGTGGCCATCGGTCGCGACGTGTGATCGTAGGTGAGTCCGACGATCAGTGCCGCGGTGGACGCGAACACGAACTGGCCGAACTGCTGCAGCGACGCCGCGGCGCCGGCGATCCGCGGAAACGGTGTCATCGCGCCCGCCATCGCCTGCGGCGCCGTCAGCATCAGCGACACCATGTAGACGAACATCGGCAGCACGATCGCCAGCGGATGCACGACATCCGCCCACGCCAGCGCCGCCATGACCGCGCCGGCGGCGAGCCCAAGACCCGCCGCGAAGCGGATCACGCGGTCGATGCCGAAGCGGCGCACGACGCGGCTCGCAATCGTCGCGCCGGTAATGTTGCCGAGCATCACCGCGCCGAACAGGAACCCGAAACCACGCGCGCCGGCGCCCATCACCGACTCGAACACGAACGCGCTGCCGGCGAGGAACGCGAACAGTCCGCAGTACGTGAAACACGACACGAAGAAGTAGCCGAGGTACTCGCGCGAATGCAGCAGGCGTTTGAAATTGGCGAGCATCACGCGCGGGTGCAGTGCGTGGTGATCGGCATCGCGCAGGGTTTCCGGCAACCCGAACCAGACGGCGGCCAGCGCGAGCACCGCGTAGATCGTCACGAACGCGAACGGCGAGCGCCATCCGAACGCCACCTGCAACTGGCCGCCGACGATCGGTGCGACGATCGGCGCGATGCCCAGCACCATTCCCATCAGCGACAGCATGTGCGCCGCGTCATCGCCGGCGAAGAGGTCGCGTACCAGCGCGCGCGGCACCGTCGAGCACACGGCCACTGCCAGCGCCTGCACGAGGCGCGCGGCGATCAACACCTCGACCGATGGCGACATCGCGCAGATGGACGAGGCCACGGCGAACAGCGCGGTGCCGCCGAGCAGCACGTGGCGGCGCCCGTAGCGATCGGACAGCGGCCCGGCGAACAACTGGCCGATGCCAAGACCGTACATGTAGACGGACAACGTCAGTTGGACCCTCGACGCCGAGGTCGCAAGCGCCTCGGTCATCGACGGCATCGACGACAGGTAGATGTCCATCGCGAACGGCGAAACGCCGATCAGTCCGCCGAGCAGGACGGTCAGCGCGGGACTGCCGGCCTTCAGCATCCAGGCGACGGGCGCGCGGTGCGCCATCGCGGCGCGCACGCAGCCGTAGCGCCGCGCAACCCATCGGCCGTCGCGCCGCGCAGCCCATCGGCGACCGCGCTCGCGCCACGGCCGCCGTCGCTGCAGTACCTGCGCGTCATTTCGCCGGCGTGAACTTCCACGCGAGCGTGTTCTCGTCGGTGCGCGGCGCGTACTTGATGCCGTCGCGCGTGGCCCACAGCGCGACCTGGAAATGCAGCGGAATGATCGCCGTGTCGGCAATGGCAAGCTCGGTGGCGCGCTGCAGGTAGGCCTCGCGCTTGGCGTCGTCGACAGTCTGCAATGCTTCCTCGGTCAGCAGGTCGACCTTCGGGTTGGAATAGCGGCCGCGATTGGCATTGCCGTAGCCCTTGTCCTTGTCGAACGTCATGATCAGCGCCTTCAGCGACGACGACGCTTCACCGGTGCCGGTGCTCCATCCGACCAGCATCAGGCTGAAGTCGAGGTCGCTCGCCTTGCTGAAGTACGGCCCCGACGGCATCGCGTCGACCTTGGTGGCGATGCCGACGCGCGTCAGCATCTGCGCGACCGCCTGCGCGATCTTGGCGTCATTGACGTAGCGATTGTTGGGCGACGCGATGGTGATGCCGAAGCCATCGGGATAACCGGCGTCGGCGAGCAGCTTCTTCGCGCCGGCAGGATCGTACTTCTCGACCTGCAGCGTCTTCGAGGCGCCGAACAGGAAGTCGGGGACGAGTTGCCCGGCGGGCACCGCCTCGCCTTCCATCACCTGCGCGACGATCGCCTGGCGATTGATCGCCTTCGACATCGCCTTGCGCACGCGCGGATCCTTGAGCGGATTCTTCGTCATCGGATTGCCGGCCTTGTCGGTGATGCCCGGCGACACATCGCGGTTGCTATCGAGATGCAGGTAGATCATCCGGTCGGCGACCGTGCGGTACATCGAAATGCGCTTGTCCGACTTGAGCCGCGGCACGTCGGTTGGCGGCACCGCCTCGATCACCTGCACGTCACCGGACAACAGCGCGGCGACACGCGCGGCATCCTGGGTGATCAGCTTCATCGTCACGTGCTCCCACGGCGTCTTGCCGCCCCAATAGCCGTCGAAACGTTGCAGCTCGATATGATCGCCCTTGACGTAGCTGACGAGCTTGTACGGTCCCGTGCCGATAGCGGCCTTGCCGCTGTTGAAATCCTCGGTGCTGGCGTTGCGGAACGCCTTGTTGATGATGGCCACCTGCGTCATGTCGGAGGGCATCAGCGGGTACGGCGTGGCGGTGTGGAAGCGGATCGTGTACGGATCGACGACCTCCATTTTCTTGATCTGCTTGGTGTACGCGGTGAACGAGCTCGGGCTGCGCGGCACCGTCGGCACGCGCTCGATCGACGCGACGACGTCGGCCGCCGTGAAGTCGCTGCCGTCGTGGAACTTGACGCCCTTGCGCAACTTGAATTCCCACGTCGTGGGATCGATCGCCTTCCATTCGGTGGCGAGCCCCGGCACCAGGTGCAGCTTGTCGTCGCGCTCGACGAGGAAGCCGAAGATGTGGAAGCCGACGCTGTTGTTGGGCGTGACGTTGTGGAAATGCGGGTCGAGCGACGTGATGTCGGTGGCGAGGCCGATGGTCAGGTTGGCTGCCGCCGCCGCCGACGCGACGCACAGCGTGGCGAGCGCCGCGAGCACGCCGCGGAAGACATTGTTTGCACGGGACATTTGCGGACGCCTTATGCGTGGGAAAACCCGTCAAGAATAGCGCAGATGCGCGGGCGCGGCGATGTGGGCATTGCGAAATGTAACGCCCATTGCGTGGGTCAACGTCGCCCAAATCATGTCCGTTATAGGCAGTGAGCGAACGCCACCGGCATCCCGCCGCGAACGTCCCGCTCGACATTTCCGAAACACGATCGACCGAAGGAGACCAGACCATGATTCATCGAATGCTCGCAGTTTCCGCTGT
>DATCFA010000101.1:0-5478 GCA_036509805.1 Casimicrobiaceae bacterium | reverse complement strand
CGCGGCGGCCATGCCCAGGCGAAATCCGGCCCGGTAGAGACCCTGCGCATCTTCCTCGGCCGCGCCGGCCATCATGGCTCCGGCCCGTAGGCTCGCGCCCAGCGCGTGCGGCTGCGTGAGTCCCGCCAGCACGCGGCGGCGGCCGCGCTTGCGCCCGGACTTGGACGCCGTCGCCAGGCGGTTGCGCTGCTCGATACCGCGCAGCATCAGTTCTTCGAGCATCACCGCTACGGCAAGTGCGCGCTGCGGATGCGCGCCGCTGGCGGCCAGCATTCGCAGTGCCAGGCCGTGAAACGCATCGCCGGCGTTGAGCGTCTGCGCCAGGCCCCAGACCGAGAGCGTCGTTTCCCCCGGTCCGGGTGCATCGAGCGACTGCAGTTCGTCGTGCAGGCTGGCGAAGCGATGCAGGCACTCCAGCGCCGCGGCCACCGGCATCACGTCCTTGGAGTCGCCGCCGCATGCGTCGCAGGACCACAGCGCCAGCGTCGAACAAAGCGCGTCGGCGTTGCCGAATGCGTGGGACATGACGCTCTTGAAGAACTCGCTCAGTTGCAGGTCCGCGCGCTGGAAATACTCCATGATGCGCGATTCCCGCTCATGCAGTGAGAGCGGTATCACCGATGTATACTCCTCGAACTCGCACGAAGGAACACCGGGTTCGCCAGGGTACTCCATAGCCCTCCAATGATCAAACGCTTGATCGTCTCCGCCGATGATTTCGGACTTTCGCACGAGGTCAACGAAGCCGTCGAACGCGCGCATCGCGACGGCGTGCTGCAAGCTGCGAGCCTGATGGTCGCGGCACCCTCCACGCAGGATGCGATCCGGCGTGCACGCGCATTACCGAAGCTGCGCGTCGGACTCCATCTCGTGCTCGTCAACGGACGGCCGATTCTCCCCGCGGCACAGGTGCGGCCGCTGGTCGATCGCGACGGCGCGTTCGCCGGCGATTTAGTGCGCGCAGGTGTGTCGTTCTTCTTCCGGCCCGGCTCGCGCCGGGCGCTCGAAGCCGAGATCCGCGCACAGTTCGAGGCCTACGCCCGCACCGGACTGCCGCTCGATCACGTCAATTTCCAGAACCACATGCACGTGCATCCGACGGTGCTCTCGACCTTGCTGCGCGTTGGGCGCGATTTCGGTATGCGCGCGGTACGCATCCCCGCCGAACCCGGTGACGCCGCGTTTCTGCGACCCTGGCTCGCGCTGATGCGCCGTCGCCTGCATCGCGCGGGCATCTCCACCAACGACAGCGTGCTGGGCATCCGGTATTCCGGGCACATGACCCGCGAACGCGTCCTCGCGCTGCTCGACGAAGTGCCGCCGGGGGTTACCGAGATGTACTTCCATCCGGCGACGCGCGCGTGGGCCGGAATCGACCCGCAGATCGCAGGGTACGATTTCGCCGGGGAACTCGATGCACTAACCAGCCCCGACGTACGCGCCAAGATTGCTGCGATTGCTACGCCGACGACGTATTCGGATCTGACCGGGTGTTGATACTCTGCGCCGCCGGTGCGATCTACTGTGCGATCGCGCTCGTCTGCGTCGTGCGCTTCGGCGCGCGGATACAGCGGCGATCGGTTGCGCAGCCCGGCATTACGATTCTCAAACCGATCCACGGTTTGGAAACCGAACTGTTCGAAAATCTCTGTTCGTTTTGCGAACAGGAGTATCGGCGCTTCGAAGTGCTCTTCGGCGTGCGGCGCCGCGACGACCCCGCGATCGCGGTCGTCGAGCGCGTCATCGCCCGCTACCCCGATCGCGATCTGCGGCTGATCGTGCACGAGCACGGCCCCACCGGCAATCCGAAGATCGCCAATCTCCAGGGCACGATCGCGAGCGCGAGCTACGACCTGTTCGTCATCGCCGACGCCGACATGCGCGTCACACCGGATTATCTGACATGCGTCGCCGCCGAGTTCGACGACGCGCGTGTGGGTGCCGCAACCTGTCTCTACGCGGGCGACTACCGGGGCGGTATTGCCTCGCAGTTGGCCGCGATGCAACTCAACGGCCACTTCGCGCCCTCGGTACTGGTGGCGACGGCGGGGGGGCCTCCGCGGTTTTGTTTTGGATCGACGATGGCCGTACGCCGTGACGCGCTCGAGGCGATCGGCGGCTTCGCCGCGCTTGCACCGCATCTGGCCGACGATTACATGCTCGGCGCGCTGGTCGCGTCGAAGGGCTATCGCGTCGCCCTTTGCCCGTACGTCGTCCGCAACGTCGTGTTCGAACCGGCGCTGCGCGCGCTTTTCGATCACGAGCTGCGCTGGGCGCGCACGATTCGCCTGATGCGCCCGTGGGGCTACGCGCTTTCGGTCGTAACGTATCCGCTGCCGTTCGCGCTACTGTGGCTGCTGATCTCTCGCGGCGAACGCGCGGCGTGGCTGACGCTGCTCGTGGTGCTCGCGCTTCGTTGCGCAATCGAGGCTGCGGCGCGCGCCGCGCTGCGCGTGCGAACGCCGGCGTCGTGGTGGCTGCTGCCGCTGCGCGATTGTTTGAGTCTGGCGGTGTGGGCGTGCGGACTGGGCGGTTCGGTCGTCCGGTGGCAAGATCAGACCATCGTTATCCGCGAGCGCGGGCTACTGTGAAACTGCGGAAACGTCGGCAGCCGTAACCGCGCTCGCCTTGTTGCCCCACGCCGCGCGGACGTAGGTGATCACCGAAGCGATGTCCGCGTCGGAGAGCTGTTGCGCCCAGGCCGGCATCATGCCGTTGTACTTGTGGCCCTCGATCGAAAGCGGACCGCTCAGGCCGAACTTGAGGATGTGGATGACGGTCTTGGGATCACCCACGACCACCGGATTGCCGGCCAGCGCGGGAAACGTTCCCACGAGGCCTTGACCGCGGGCTTGATGGCAACTCGCGCAGTTGGTCTGGTAGACCTTGCCGCCATCGCTCGCCTCAGCGCCGTTTTGCGCGACCGCCGCGACCGGTGCGGCCGACGCGGCGCTCGATGAGCTCTGGCTGCTCTTGGCGCACGCCGCGAGCGTCCCGATCAACGCGGCAACGGCAAGACCGGTGGCAAGAAAGCGTTTCATCGGCGGACTCCTCCGGTGCGGCGAGGCACTAGGGCTGCGTTAGGGGCACGAATTGCACAGTCCTGGTGGCATCGAGCGCCGCGAGCGCGCCCAGCGAATGTGCGCGCGGACGCATCAGCACCACCAAACGCCCTTCGCGCTGCGAACGCAGCACCGTACGAGCCAGCATGAATCGGATGTAGCTCGAGGCGGTGCGGTCGTCGACGGTCACGTCACGCGCAGCGAACGCAACGCCCGCGTCACGAAACGGCGCCGGGTCGGCGTTGCCGCGTTCGTCGAAGAACAGCAAGGTCGTGCCGCTCATCAGCGCGGGAAACCCCGCAGCCGTGCGCGATGCCAAACCGTCGACGTGCACGAGGCGCGCGCGGAGCCGTGCCAATTGGGTTTGCGACGGTGCGCCGCTGACGTGAACCAGCACCAGATCGTGTGCCTCGTACGCACGTTCCGCGATGCGCGCCGCTTGCGGCGCAGCGGGATCGACGTCCAGCGCGACCGGCTCGGACTGCTGCACGAATCGCGCGCCCGCCCGCGCATCGAACCCGCAGAGCCCGACGACGATCGAGAGGCGTGGCCCATTCCAGCGCGAGCGATCGGCAAGCGCCGGACGGTCGATCACCACGTCGTCGAAAACGGATCCTCGACAGCGGTGTCGGACGGATCGCGCGTCACCGCCGTCACGTGCGTCGACACACGCGGCGCCGGCGTGGGCCGCGCGGGGAGACGCGCCGAGGACGCACCGCTGAAATAGCCCGCGGCGATCGCCGCGAGGGCTAAGGCGATGACGGTGAGCCAGAAGGCTTGGAAACGCATGCGCGCGCACTCATCGCCCACACCAAGGCGACGAGCAGAAAATTCGCTACCAGCGAACTGCCGCCGTAGGAGATGAACGGCAACGTGATCCCGGTGAGCGGGAAGAGGCCGATCACGCCGCCGATGATGATAAAGACTTGAAATCCGAAGGTTGCCGCCATCCCGGTACCCAGCAGCTTCGCGTAGAGGTCCGGCTGTTCGGTCGCAACGCCGAAGATGCGCCGGACCAGCGCGACGTACACGCCGACGACCGCGAGCGCGCCGAGCAACCCGAACTCCTCGGAAAACGCGGCGAACACGTAATCGGTCGCGACGTCGGGAATGAAACCCGGATGTCCCAAGGTCAACCCCGTGCCGAACAGACCGCCCGCCGCGAGCGCGTAATACGCTTGTGACGACTGGTAGCCCGCGCCCAGCGGATCGCTGAACGGATCGCGCCAGACCGCAATGCGCGTCTGCACGTATGGATAGTGGTGCACCGCCCACAGGGCGGCCAGCGCGAACACCACCACGCCGCCGATCACGATATCGACACGCCGCGTCGCGACATAGAGCATCGCGGCGAACGTCGCGAGTAGCAGCGTCGCCATGCCGAGGTCACGCTGGAGCACCAAGATCGCCATCGACGCACCCCAGCCGATGAAGAGCGGGCCGAGATACCGCAGGTTCGCGCGCACCGACCACGGCCGCGCGCGCGCGATCACGTCGGCGGTTTCGGCCAGATAACCGGCGAGAAAAAAAACGATGAAGAGCTTGATCAATTCGATCGGCTCGTATTGAATCGGGCCGAGTTTGATCCACAGGCGCGCGCCGTTGACCTGTTGGCCGAAGAACAGCAGCAGTGCAAAGAGCACCAGCGACGCCAGGACCCACAGATACTTGTAGGCGGCGAAACGGCGGAAGTACCGGAACGAAGGCCCGAATCCGATCGCGAGCAGGAGCGAGACGACCATCCACCACTGCTGGCGCTGCGCGAGATCGGGCGCGAGCCGCGCGACCAGCAACAGTCCCAGGCCCGCCAGCAGAACGGCCAGCGCCGGGAGATAATCGTCGCGTCGAAATCCCGCGGGTTGCCAGAGCACCCACACCAGCGCAAGCACGACGAGCGTCCCCAGCAGCCACGGCGGCCCGACCGAACCGGCCGGCGCGAAGCTGAGCATGAACGCACACAGCGCGAGCGCCGCCGACATCGGCAAGGCGCGCCGAAGAGTAGCGGTCAGCGCGCCCACGCGGTCAGCAGCACGAACGCCGCCGATATTGCCGCCGCAACAAGCGCGGCGCGCACGCGCAGGGGCGCACGATAGGCGACGACCGGAACCGCGGGCGTCCCGAGTTCTTCGATCGCGCGGTCGCTCTCGTCGAAGCGAACGACCAGCATGTGCTCGCTCTCGCCCGCGCGCTCGACGTGATCGATCAGCCCGCGCCGGTCGACGTCACCGCGCACGCGGTGCCCCAAAAGAATCATCACGTCGCCCGGCGCGAACGAGACGCCGGTAACCGAAACGTCGAGTGCCGATCCTGCCCCGAGCGCCCGGCCGAGCAATTCACCCGGCGCTTCGTGCAGCGCGTCGTCGCCGGTGAGCGCCGTGACCTCACCGCGATGAGCGAGGTAGGCTGCCGTCCCACC
>DATCFA010000100.1:0-5904 GCA_036509805.1 Casimicrobiaceae bacterium | reverse complement strand
CGCTGCAGCCGACGGTCTACCAGCCGGAAATGGCGGCGATGCTGCCGGAAATCGTCTCGCGCGCGCAAGCCGGCGACTACGCGCCGCTGGCAGCGACGTTGTCGCTGCTCGACGATTCCGTCGACAACAGCGTCAGCGCGGCGCTTCACTATTCGGTGACCTGCACCGAGGACGTGCCGCGGATCACACCGGCGGCACGCGAGCGCGCGCTTGCCGGCGTGCCGGGGGCGCAGCTCGTCGCACAACTGATCGACGTCTGCCGCACATGGCCGCACGGCGCGATGCCCGCCGATTTCGCGTCGCCGCTCCACAGCGACGTGCCGATGCTGCTGCTTTCCGGCGGCCTCGACCCGGTGACGCCGCCCGCTTACGCGGCCGAAGTGGTGGCAACGCTGGCGAATGCCAGGTCGATCGTCGCGCCCGGCTATGGGCACATCGTGTCGTCGCATGGTTGCGCGCCGCGGCTGATCGCGCGCTTCATCGACGCCGCGGGCTTCGACACGCTGCCGCCCTCGTGCATCGAGCACCTGACGCAAAGCACGCGCCCGCTGACGTGGCCCGACCGCCTGGGCGCCGAGCCGTGATCGTCATCGAATCCCTCGCCAAGGCGTTCGGGCCGAAGCGCGAAGTGCGCGCCGTGGATTCGGTGTCGATGACCGCTGCCGACGGCGCCATCACCGGCCTGCTGGGTCCCAACGGTGCCGGCAAGACGACGCTGCTGCGCATGCTCGCGACGCTGGTCGTGCCCGACAGCGGCAGCGCACGCGTCGCGGGGCACGACATCGTCGGCGCGCGCGCCGACGTGCGCCGCAGCATCGGCGTGCTGTCCGATTCGCGCGGGCTCTACCCGCGGCTGACCGCGCGCGAGAACATCGAATACTTCGGCCGCCTGCATGGCGTTGCGCCGGTGGTGATGCGCGCACGCACCGACAGGCTGCTGGAAACACTCAACCTGAGCGCGCTGGCCGAGCGCCGCGTGCAGGGATTCTCGCAGGGCGAGCGGATGAAAGTCGCCATCGCGCGCGCGCTGATCCACGACCCGCCGGTGATCCTGCTCGACGAACCGACCAACGGTCTCGACATCATGAGCGTGCGTGCGTTGCGCGAGCAGCTGCGCGCGCTGCGCGCCGCCGGCAAGTGCCTGCTGTTCAGTTCGCACGTGATGCAGGAGGTCGTGGCGCTGTGCGACCGCATCGTCATTGTCGGCCACGGGCGCGTCGTCGCGCAGGGCACCGCCGCCGAACTGGTGGCGCAATCGGGCGCCGACACGCTCGAAGACGCCTTCGTTTCGCTGCTCGGCAGCGGCGAGGGGCTTGCCGCATGAGCCGCGCGTCGCCCGGGATGCTGACCCGCATCCTCGCCATCGCACGCAAGGAGCTCACCGACGCGTCGCGGGACCGCCGCACGCTGACGATGACGGTCGTCTCCGCGGCGTTGGCCGGCCCGATCTTCCTGGTGCTGATCTTCAACCTGATCGCGAGCCAGGCCGACAAAGTGCGCGACCTGACGCTGCCGGTCGTCGCGGCCGAGCGCGCGCCGGCGCTGATCGACTACCTCAAGCGCCAGCAGGTGACCATCAGCGCCGCGCCGGCCGATTACGAAGCGCGCATTCGTGCCGGGGACATGGATGTCGCGCTGCTGATCGACGAAAACTTCGCGCGCGACGTTGCCGCTGGCCGCGCAGGCGTCGTGCAACTGGTGTTCGACCGTTCGCGCGATCGCGCACAGGCGTCGATCAACGAGGCCGAGTCGCTGCTGCGCGGCTACGACCGGCTATGGGGCGCGCAGCGGCTGCTGCTGCGCGGCATGGCGCCCACCGTCGGCAATCCCCTCGAGCTGCGCGAAGTCAATGTCGCCACACCGCGGCAGTCGGGCGCGCTCGTGCTGTTCCTCGTCGCGTTCTATGGTTTGCTGGCGGCGATCGTCGGCGGCATGGCGTTCGCGCTGGAGGCCACCGCCGGCGAGCGCGAGCGCGCATCGCTCGAGCCGCTGCTGATGACGCCCGCGTCGACGCTCGAAATTGCCATCGGCAAATGGATGAGCCTCGCGATCTTCGTCGCGCTGATCGTTTTCATCACCGTCGGCGGTTTCTACCTGACGCTCGCCTTCGCGCCGCTGCCCGCGGTCGGTGTCCCGTTTCTGTTCAGCGCGCGCGACGTGCTGCGCTTCTTCGCCGTGCTTTTGCCGCTCATCGCGCTGATGCCCGCGGTGCTGCTGTGGCTCGGAAGCCGCGGCCGCTCGATCCGCGAAGCGCAGGCCAACACGCAGCTATTGCTGTTCGTCGTTTCACTGGTTCCGGCGGCGCAGATGTTTCTGCAGCGCAAGGAGCCTGTGTGGCTGCTCTACGTGCCGGTGTCGGCGCAGTACGTGCTGCTCAATCGCGTGCTGCGCGGTGATGCGCTTGCGGCAGCCGACCTCGCGCAGGCGGCGATCGTGCCCCTGCTGTTGACGGCGGCGGCGATCTGGGCGTTCGCACGTACCTGGTCGCGCGAAGCGACGCTGTCCGGCAAGTAGCACGCGCAACGCTCAGGCGAGCTGGCGCAGCACCTCGATCGGCGGACGGTCGAGCGTATCGCGCGTGCCGAGCCATCCGGCGAACGCCACCGCAACAGCGCCACCGGCGACCGCGTAGACGAACAGCATCGCGTTGAACGCGAACGGGATGCTGAACACGCGGCTCGCCAGCAGGTAGCCGACGACCGATGCGCCCGCGGCGGCAAGCAATCCTGCCAGTGCGCCGAGCAACAAGAACTCGGCGACCTGCGCCGCGTTGAGTTGCGCACGCGACGCACCCAGCGTGCGCAGCACTGCCGCGTCGTAGCGCCGCTCGTCCTGCGTCGACACGATGGCCGCCTGCAGCACCAGAAGGCCCCCCACCAGCGTGAACAGGAACACGAATTCGATCGCACGCGACACCTGGTCCATGATCGACTGCACCTGGCGAATGACGTCGCCGACATCGATCACCAGCACGTTCGGATAGCGCGCGACGAGTGCCGACACCCATTCGGCGCCGGCCGTGCCTTCGGGCGCACGCACGGCACCCAGGTACGACGTCGGCAGGCCGTCGAGCGCATGCGGCGGAAACAACGTGAAGAAATTCGGGCGGAAGCTGTCCCAATCGACCTTGCGCAGGCTCGTGATCCTGGCGCTAAGCGGCGTGCCGGCGATGTCGAACGTCAGCGTGTCGCCGAGTTTCAGCTTGAGCGCCTTGGCGATGCCCTCCTCCAGCGACAGTCCCGCGTCCTTGCCTGCGCCCGGCGGCCAGAATGCGCCGGCGACGATCGTGTTGCTCGGTGGCAGGCTCGCGAGCGACGACAGGTTGAACTCGCGCTCGGCGAGCCTTCGCGAACGCGTGTCGCCGAACTGCGCGGTGTCGAAGCGTGCGCCGTCGACTTCGGTCAGCCGTCCGCGCACCATCGGATAGAGGATCGCATCGCGCGCCGACACCGCCGCCATTTGCGCACGCACGCCCTCCACCTGGTCGGGTAGCACGTTGACGATGAACTCGTTCGGTGCATCCGGCGGCAGGCTGGCGCGCCACGTGCGCAGCAGGTCGCCGCGCACCACGGTCAGCAGCAGCAGCGCCATCAGCCCGAGCGCCAGCGCGCCGATCTGCAGGCTCGACGCCAGCGGTCGCCGCGCGAGATTGGCGAGCCCGAAACGCCACGTCACGCCGCGTTGCGGAAGCCGCTTCAACAGCGCGATGGACACCGCGGCGGTGATCGCTGCCGCAACCAGCAGCCCGGCGATGCCGCCAATCGTCAGCATGCCTGTTGTCACGTCCTGTGCCTGCCACACGAGCAGCGCGGCGAACACGCCGGCGCCGGCGATGTACGCGACGATCCCCCACGCCTTGGGGCGCGGCAGGTCGCGGCGCAGCACACGCAGCGGTGCAGCACTCGCCAGCGTGAACAGCGGCGGCAGCGCGAATCCGAACAGCATCAGCAAGCCGATGGCAAACGCGGCGACGCCCGGTGCAACGCCCGGCAGCGGCAGCGGCGTCGCGGTGATCGAGTGCAGCACCGTCACCAGCAGTTGCTGCCCCGCCAGCGCAACCAGCACGCCGATGCCACTGGCCAGCACGCCCGCCAGCAGGAACTGCAGCGCGAACAGCGCCAGCGTGCGTGCGCGCGACGCGCCGTGGCATTTGAGGATCGCCGCGGTGTCGAGGTGACGCCGCAGGTAGCGCGATGACGCCAGCGCGATCGCCACCGCGGCGAGCATCACCGCCACCAGCGACGCGAGCGACAGGAAGCTGTCGGCGCGCTCGAGCGTCTGCTTGACCTCCGGTTGCAGGTCGCGGACGTTTTCCATTCGCTGGCCGGGCTCGAGCGCGCCGCGCACCCACACGATGTAGTTGTCGAGCCGCGATTGCGGGCCGTTGTCGGCAACCAGCAGGCGCCATGTTGCGCGGTTGCCCGGCTGCAGCAGATTGGTCGCGGGAAGATCCGCGGCGTTGATCAGGATGCGCGGACCGCCGGTCAGCATGCCGCTCGCCACTTCGGGTTCCTGCAGCACGACGGCGCCCACGGTCAGCGTCGCGTCACCCAGCGTGATGCGCTGGCCGGTCGTGAGGGCGAGGCGCTCGGCGAGGCGCGTGTCCGGCCACGCGATGCCACGCGGCGGGACGCCGTTCGCGGCAGTGCCGGCGGCATTCGCGCCGTCAGCGAGCAGGATCGCGCCGCGCAACGGATAGCCATCGCTGACCGCCTTCACCGTCGACAGCACCGGAGGCGCGTCGGCACCCGTCTTCGCGACCATGCTGTTGAAGCGCACGAGCGGCGACACCGCGAATCCGCGCGACACGGCTTGCGCGGTGAAGCTCGCAGGCAGCGGCCGGTCACCGGAGATCATCACGTCGCCGCCCAGCAGCAGGTTGGCCTCGCGCGTCAGCGCGGACTTCACGCGGTCGGCGAAGAATCCCACGGTGCCGACGCTCGCCACGGCCAGCACGATGGCCGCAACCAGCACGTCGAGCTCGCGGGCGCGGAAGTCGCGCAGCAGCATCCGCCAGGCGAGGCGCAGTGTCCGCACCGCGTCAGCCGACGCGCTCGTCGCCGACCAGTCGCCCCGCCGCCAGCGACAGCCGGCGCGTGCAGCGTGTCGCCAACGCCGCGTCGTGCGTGACCAGTACGAGCGTCGTCGAATTCTCGCGGTTGAGGCGGAACATCAGCTCGGCGACTTCGCCGCCGGTCGCCTGGTCGAGATTGCCGCTCGGCTCGTCAGCCAGCAGCAGCGCAGGATCGCTCGCGAACGCGCGAGCGATCGCCACGCGCTGCTGCTCGCCGCCCGAGAGCTGACGCGGATAGTGCGTGATCCGGTGTGCAAGGCCGACACGCGCGAGCCAGTCGCGTGCGATCGCACGCGCGTCATCGTTGCCCGCGAGCTCGAGCGGCAGCATGACGTTTTCATGCGCGGTCATCGCGGGCAGCAGCTGGAACGACTGGAACACGAAGCCCACGGCGCGCCGGCGCAGTGCGGCGCGCGCGTCCTCGTCGAGCGTCGACAATTGCTCGCCGTCGAGCCATACATCGCCGGACGACGGCAAATCGAGGCCGGCGAGCAACCCCAGCAGCGTCGTCTTGCCGGAGCCCGAGGCACCCACGATGGCGACGCTCTCGCCGCGCGCGACGGTGAATGTGACGTTGTCGAGTATGGTCAGCGGCGCGTCGCCGCTGGCGACGGTCTTGGTCAGCGCCTCGGTACGGAGCAGGGACATTGTGCGGTAAATGCGCGTGATGCGCGAAACGAGCGTGGATTCTGCAAGCGGCGGATGCCGCGCAGTGCCGGCCTTACAATTGACGGATGAAACGTCGCTTGCTGCGTGGCTGCATCGTCATTGTCGCACTCGCCGTCGCGACCCTCGTTGTCGCTGCCGACAAGCGCACGACGATCCTCATC
>DATCFA010000099.1:0-2031 GCA_036509805.1 Casimicrobiaceae bacterium | reverse complement strand
GCGAGTGTGACGTCGTAGCGATGACCGATCGCTTCCTTGACGTCGATCCTGTGGCTCGCGCTGGCAATGAGCGACAGCGGAAATCCCGCATCGACGCCGACGTGGA
Organism: Casimicrobiaceae bacterium; assembly: GCA_036509805.1. Taxonomy (GTDB): domain Bacteria; phylum Pseudomonadota; class Gammaproteobacteria; order Burkholderiales; family Casimicrobiaceae; genus VBCG01. The sequence continues at coordinate 1,925 of DATCFA010000099.1, read as the reverse complement.
GCGACACCGGATTGGTGAGCGGAGCGCCGGCCGGCAGCACCGGAGGTGCGACCAGCGGATCGTCCACGGCGTCGGCGCCGACGCCGGCGGATGCGAGCGCTGCATCGCTGCCCGCAGCAACCGGCGTGTAACGCGGCGTGATCGCCAGCGGGAAGCGCAGGTGGAAGCTGCCGCTGTCGAACGCCAGCGTCTGCTGGTATTCGAGCGTAACCGTCACTTCCTCGTTCGGTCCCAGATGTGCGATGCGCGCAGTGAACAGGTTGGGGCGCTGCTGCTCGATCAGCGACGCCTTGACGCCGTCCGCCTTCGCCTTGGCGTAGGTGGCGAGCGCCGCCGATTTTTCCTGGACCTGTCCGACGATCACGCGCTCGCCCACCTGCATGCGCAGCGTGTCGACGGCGGCATTTTCCGGCAACGGGAACACGTAGATGCCCTCGCGCCATTGCGCGGTCGGGTTGACGAAGTGCTGCGTGACCGTGGCGCGCGCGACGATGCCCGCGACCTCGATATCGACCTCGGTGGCTACCAGCGGCGCGTCGAACGGCGCTTGACCATCGTCGTCCAGCACCAGCGCCGCCTGTTGCGGCGGCGCGGCCGGCGATGTTGCAGCTTCCGCGCGCGAAGCGGCAGCGACCACGGCGAGCATCAGCACGACGCCGGCAATCAGCCCCGCGATCAGGCTGTCGAGCGCGAGGCGCGCGATGCCGCGCCATCCTGGTGGCAGCGATTGCGGACGGTGGTTGGCCTTCATTGTGTTGTGGTCCCTCTCCGGGCGGCGGAGCTTGGCGCGGCATCCGCGCCGGCGCCGCCGCCCGCATGCGCTCGCGGTTGCCGGGGATGCTGCGCGGCGCTCCGCGAGCCGTTCGCGCCGTGACTCGAGTAGGCGCGACGATGCGGCGGCACCGCTGCGTGAATCAGGGCAATCCGACGATCGATCATGGCGAACTGGTGGCGGCGCATTCCGCCGGACGCGCCGCGCATTTTCCACGGCAGCGCTGCGGTATAGTCGGCGCGCATGGGACGGCGCATTGCCATCGTCGAGGACGAGCCCGCGATTCGCGACAACTATTGCGACGCGCTGCGCCGTCACGGCTACGACGTGGCCGCGTACGCCACCGGCGACGCCGCGCTGGCGGCGTTTCGCACGCGCCTGCCCGATCTGGCGCTGATCGACATCGGCCTGGGGGATGACCCCGACGCCGGTTTTGCGCTGACGCGCGCGCTGCGCGCAGCGTCGCCGGGCCTGCCGATCATCTTCCTGTCGGCGCGCGATTCCGAATTCGACATCGTCGCGGGTCTTCGCTCGGGCGCGGACGACTACCTGACGAAGGACGCGAGCCTGCCGCAACTCGCGGCGCGCATCGCCGCGCTGCTGCGCCGCAGCGACCTGGCCGCGGCGCCCTCCGTTGCGGAGGACGTCATCGAGCGCGGCGCGCTGACGCTTGACGTCAAGCGGATGTCGGCACGCTGGAGCGGCGCACGGGTCGACCTTACGCTGACCGAATTCTGGATGGTGCACGCGCTCGCGCGCCATCCGGGACATGTGCGCGACCGCGAGCAGCTGATGCGCGAGGCGAACACCGTCGTCGACGACGGCACGATCACGTCGCACGTCAAGCGCATCCGCCGCAAGTTCCTGGCGCTCGATCCGGCGTTCGACCGCATCGCCACCGTCTACGGTGTCGGCTACCGCTGGGATCCGGACGCGTGAGGTTCGTCCCGCGCGTCACGCTGGGCATACGTGCGCAGTTGTTGCTGGTGCTGACCGTGTTCGCGGCGATCCCGTTCCTCGGCGTCGCGTATATCCGCGAGCTCGAGGACGTGCTGCGCAGCGCACAGGAGCGCGAGCTCGCCGGCACCGCGCAGGCGGTGGCCACCGCGCTGCACGATCGCCCGCGCCTCTTCGACGCCGCGCCGCAGTGGCT
>DATCFA010000098.1:0-3607 GCA_036509805.1 Casimicrobiaceae bacterium | reverse complement strand
CCGGTGCCCGACAGGCCTTCGCCGCCGAACGGCTGCACGCCGACGACGGCGCCGATCATGTTGCGGTTTACGTAGACGTTGCCGGCGCGCGCGCGCGCGGTGACGAAGTCGATCGTCTCGTCGATCCGCGTGTGCACGCCCAGCGTGAGGCCGTAGCCGGTGGCATTGATCGCGGCGAGCATCTCGGCGAGCGCGTCGCGCGCGTAGCGCACGACGTGCAGCACCGGCCCGAACACTTCGTGTCGTAGCTCGTCGACGCGCGCGAGCTCGATCAGCGTCGGTGGCACGAACGTCGCATGCGCGAGCGCCGCGGCGTCCATCGCCGGCGGCGCCTGGAACACCGGGTGACCCGCGGCGCGCATCGCCTCGATGTGGCCGACGATGCCGGCACGTGCATCCTCGTCGATCACCGGGCCCGCGTCGGTGGCGAGGTATGCGGGATCGCCGATGCGGAACTCGCGCATCGCGCCACGCAGCATCGTCAGCACGCGATCGGCGACGTCGTCCTGCACACACAACACGCGCAACGCCGAGCAGCGCTGCCCGGCGCTGTCGAACGCCGACACCAGCGCGTCGGCGACCACCTGTTCGGTCAGCGCCGACGAATCGACGATCATCGCGTTCTGCCCGCCGGTCTCGGCGACCAGCGTCGGCAACCGCCCCTGCGCGTCGAGGCGGCCCGCGAGCGAGCGTTGCAGCAGCCGCGCGACGGCGTTGGAGCCGGTGAACAGCACGCCGCGCACGCGTGCATCGGCGACCAGTGCTGCACCCACCGTTTCACCGGGTCCCGGCAGCAGTTGCAGTGCGCTGGCAGGCACGCCCCCCGCGAGCATCAGGCGCACCGCTTGCGATGCGACCAGCGGCGTCTGTTCGGCCGGTTTCGCGATCACCGCATTGCCGGCGGCGAGGGCTGCGGCCACCTGGCCGGTAAAAATCGACAGTGGAAAATTCCAAGGACTGATGGCAACGACGATGCCAAGCGGGAGGTCGCGCCCGGCGACGAGCTCGCGCCGCGCCTGCGCCGCGTAATAGCGCAGGAAGTCGACCGCCTCGCGCACTTCGCCGACGGCATTCGGGCAGGTCTTGCCAGCCTCGCCGACCATCAGGCCGATCAACGGTTCCATCGCCGCCTGCATCAGGTCGGACGCGCGCAGCAGCGCATCGGCACGTACCGAAGGCGGCGTCGTGCCCCACTCGCGTGCGCCCGCCTCGGCCGCTGCCAGCGCATCGGCGATGTCCGTCGCATTCGCCACGTGAACGTCGCCGACAACCCGGCGCCGATCGGCCGGGTTGCGTACCGCGATGGGCGGCGTCGTTATGCGCTCGACGCCGGCGATGCGCGGCGCGGCGCGCGCTTGCGCCGGGGCCTGCGCGAGTGCCGTTGCCAGCGACGCGAGCGATCGCTCGTCGGCGAGATCGACGCCGGCGGAGTTTGCGCGCTCGCCGCCCAGCAGTGCGCACGGCAGCACGGTCGCCGGATGGGGGGCGCCGAGCACTCCTTCGCGCGCGGCGATCGCTTCGACCGCCGCCACCGGATCGGCAACCAGTTCGTCGATCGGCACGCTGGCGTCGGCGATGCGATTGACGAACGACGTGTTGGCGCCGTTTTCGAGGAGGCGCCGCACCAGGTACGCGAGCAGCGTTTCATGCGTGCCCACCGGCGCATAGATCCGGCACGGCCGCGCGAGCCCGCCGTCGACCTCCGCGGCGACGACCTGTTCGTACAGCGCCTCGCCCATCCCGTGCAGGCACTGGAACTCGTACTGGTGTGGCCGGACGTCGCGGCCGGCCATCTGGTGAACCGCCGCCAGCGTGTGCGCGTTGTGCGTCGCGAATTGCGGATAGATCGCGCCGGGCGCGGCAAGCAGCTTGCGCGCGCAGGCGAGGTACGCGACATCGGTGTACACCTTGCGCGTGTACACCGGGTAACCGGCGAGGCCGTCGACCTGCGCGCGCTTGATTTCGCTGTCCCAGTACGCACCCTTGACCAGGCGCACCATCAGCCGCCGATGCGTGCGCTGCGCGAGTTCGACCAACTCGTCGATCACATACGGGCAGCGTTTCTGGTAGGCCTGGATGACGAACCCGACGCCGTTCCATTGCGCGAGCGATGGCTCGTCGCACAGCCGCTGCAGCAGGTCGAGCGATACTTCGAGCCGATCGGCTTCCTCGGCGTCGATATTGAGACCGATGTCGTGTTGGCGCGCGAGCGTTGCCAACTCGAGGAGGCGCGGATAGAGTTCCGTCATCACCCGCGTGTATTGCGACCGGCTGTAGCGCGAATGCAGCGCGGACAGCTTGATCGAAATGCCCGGACCGTCGTATATGCCGCGCCCTGCGGCCGCATCGCCGATCGCGTGGATGGCGGCGCGGTACAAGGCCAGATAGCGCTGCGCGTCGTCCTCGGTCAATGCGGCCTCGCCAAGCATGTCATATGAATGGCGAAATCCCTCGCGCTCGCGGCGGCGCGCGTTGGCCAGTGCCTGCGCGATCGTCTCGCCGCAGACGAATTGCTCGCCCAAGAGGCGCATCGCCATGTCGACGCCGCGGCGGACGATCGGCTCGCCGCCGCGTGCGAGCACGCGCGACAGCGCGCTGGCAAGGCCGCCCTCGTTGTGGGTGGCGACGAGCTTGCCGGTCAAAAGCAATCCCCACGTGGTGGCGTTGACGAACACCGACGGGCTCTGGCCGATGTGCGATTGCCAGTCGGCATCGCCGATCTTGTCGCGAATCAGCGCGTCACGCGTCGCGTTGTCCGGTATGCGCAGCAGCGCCTCGGCGAGGCACATCAGCGCAACGCCTTCCTGCGAGGACAGCGCGAATTCCTGGATGAGCCCCTGGACGAGACCCTCCTTGCCGCCCGCACCGCCGCGCTCGCGCAGGTGCTGGGCGAGCTGCGTGGCGAGCGCATGCGTGTGCGCCGCGCCCTGCGGCGGCATGCGTGCCAGTGCCACCAGCGGCGGCAGGCAATCGGGTTCCGGCAGGCGACACGCACGCGTCACCGCTGCGCGCAGCGGCGACTGCGGATGGATTTCCGCCGCGAGGCCGGCGAACGGTGCCGCAGACGCAGCGGCCGCCGGCACATCGGCATCTGCATCTGCGTCGTCTCCACTCATCGGCATGGATCCCACGCGAGCGCGTGCGTCAATGCACGTCGCGCGGCACACGCGGCACGCCCGATGCACATTCGAGCGCGCCCCGATCCCATTGGGCCAGGTCGGCCGCGGCGTCATACGTGCTCTGCGCAAATGCAAGCAGCGTGCGATCCGGCGAGGCGGCCGTACGCACCGTGTCGTAGGGCAGGATGAATTCGCCGAGCGCCTCGCAGAAGAACGCGCCTTCAGGCGCGACGCGTGCCGTGCGATACCCGGCCGGCTCCGGGTACGCATACGCGTAGAACGCCGGATAGTCGATGACGCCGCCGCCGGGCCAGAAGCCGACGCTTGCAACTTCGTGCGAATACGCTTCGCGCACGACGCTGTCCGCGAGATGTGGGACACCGCCGGGATGCAACGGCGCGCGGCGCCCGGAAAAGCGCGTGACCGCCAGGTCGAAGCTGCCCCAGAAGAAATGCACCGGACTGCATTTGCCCACGAAGCCCGTACGG
>DATCFA010000097.1:0-2695 GCA_036509805.1 Casimicrobiaceae bacterium | reverse complement strand
TGCGATTCGTCGAAGAATCGGCACGCGACAAAGCATTACGCGGCCACCGGTCACCCGGTCGTGCGTTCGCTGGAGCCCGGCGAATCGTGGCTCTGGTGCTACGAGGACGACCGCCAGGTGGGTTGACGATCGCGAATCAGCCGACAAACGCCGCAGGGACGGGATCCTCGCCGAGCGCGTTGCGCAGGATCGCCCAGTGCATCGCCTCATCGCCGAGGATGCTGCCCGCGGCCTTGGACAAGTCGCGATTGTTGAACTTCGGGATCGCGGCGAGATAGGCGGACACCGCGCCCTGCTCCAGGCCGGCAGCGAACTTGAGCACGTCGGCCTGTGTCTTCAGCGACGCCACCGGGAAATCGTAGCTCGCCTTCGGCGAAACCGCGGTACCGCCCAGTTGCTTGACGGTGGACGCCAAAAGATCAGCGTGCGCCTTGTGCTGTGACTGGAACTTGACGGCGAGGTCGAGCACGGGCTTTTGCAGCAGGCCGCTTTCGGCACCCACCTGGTACGCGGCGATCGCCTGCTGTTCGGCGCCCAGTGCGCCGTTGAGGATGGCAACGTCGCCCGCATGTCCGCCCTTCTTCATCGCCTTGGCGGCCGTCGCCGCGAGTGCATCATTGCCCGCCAGCAGTGCGACGGCGGCGCCACTCAGCACGAAGCCCGAGCCGCGCAGGAACGTGCGCCGGCCGGAAACGAACAGCGGATCTTTCTGCAGCAACTGAATGCTCATTTCTTTTCCCTAGAAAGTATTGTGCCGGACTCGGCTTCGCCGATCCGTTGCCGCACATTCGCGACAATGCGGTCGCAGCGCTCACCCATGAATTCGAATGCGGTCGCCATCGCAATGTCGACGTCGCTGGCGACCGCCTCGCGCAAAAGGCTGCGCGCGCGGAACAGCCGCGTGCGCACGGTGGCCTCGGGAATATCGAGGCATGCGGCGGTCTCCTCGACACTCATCTCCTCGATCGCGCGCAGCATGAAAACCGTACGGAACGCGGCGGGCAAGTCGTCGATCTTGCGCTCGAGCAGCGCGCACAGTTCGTTTCGCAGTGTCACGGTATCGGGACTCGCAAGGCGGGATGGATGGTGGGCGGAGCCTTCCAGGTGGGAGTCGAGGTCGACGACGTTGTCGATCGCCAGCGTGCCCGCCTCGCCCTTGCCGCGCCGCAGCTTCTGCAGCGCCTCGTTGATGACGATCCGCGTCAGCCACGTCGACGGCGCGGCCTCGCCGCGGAATTGCGCCCGATGCCGCCACGCGTGCAGGAAGGCCTCCTGCACGCAGTCCTCGGCGTCGTCGTCGTTGCGCACGATGCTGCGCGCAGTGCGGTAGAGCAGCCGGTTGTGGTTGCGCATCAGCGCTTCGAAGGCGTCGATCTCCCCGATGCGCTCGGCGTCAGGTGCGGTACGGGTGTTGGAGACTTCGTTCATCGCTTGCTCCTCCTGACATTGGATGCAGCGTTGATGGCTGGCGTTCCCGTTTTCGTCGGCGCAACTGCGTAAGACAGCGCCCGCAGCCCTCGACGCGAAGGCGTCGAACGGCGTCAGGCCGCTGCGTCGCCCGCGCGCGTGCGCAGGGCCGCGCCCAGCGCCAGCAGCGCCGGCGGCCAGTCCGCTGCCGCGCTGGCATCCCGCGTGGCGAGCTCGTCGAGCAGCCGACCCGCCACGTGCTCGAGGGGCAGCGACGGGCCGAAATGCAGCGGCACGCCACCGCGAAACACGGCCAGCGTGGGGAAGTCGACGACGTCGAGGTCGCCGCACAGCTCCTCGTCGTCCTCGATGTCGATCCACGTAAACCGCATCTGCGGACGCTCGGCGGCGAGACGGTCCATTACCGGCCGAAATTCGGTGCACGTTCGGCACCACGCGGCGCACATCACGGCGACGACGAGGGACGGCGGCAGGTTCGAATCAGGCGGCATGGCGGAAGTCGCGCGCGGGATGTGCGCGAAGTGGCTAGACTAACCGATCGGCAGTGGACGGCGCGGGCGACCTAGCCGCGGTCGGGGCTGCCCCTTAACGGTCAATCCTCAGCGCGCTCGGCGCGCAACGCCGCTTCCGCGCGCCCGAGGAGCTGGTCGTACGAGACGCTATCGGCCGACTGCGCAGCACCGATGGAGAGCATCACCGGCGAACCCTGCCCTTTGACGATGATCGCGCGCGCGACCACATCGTCGACGTCGGGGAAGTCGGCATCCAATGCCGCCTGCACGACGACGAAGCGGTCGCCGTCCCAGCGAATGGCGACGCTGTCGTCGCCGGCGCCTTTGGCCAGACGCGTGCCATAGGTCTTCAGCACCAGGTCGCACGCGATGAAGCCCTGCTCGGCGTTGAGCTCGGCGAAGCGGTCAATGTCGGCGACGAGGATGCGCACCGCGCGTCCGCGCCGGAAGGCGTCCTCCATGAACGCTTTCGCCTGCTTGCGCCCTGCCATCCGGCCCCACAGGCCGGTCAGCGGATCGCGTTCGCTGTCCTTGCGGCGCTCGTCGTCGTGCGAGCGCGCGCGACTTGCGAGCGACGTGATCCCGCGCACGATCTGCGCCGCGGCATCGGTGCCTTGCGTGTCGATGCGCGGCGGCGGTTCGCCGTCGACGTACGCCTCGAGCACATCGAGCGCGCCGTCGAGCGGCGCCAGCAGGCGCGACACGCCCCACACCGCGAACGCGCAGCCCGCGACGCAGATGAACGTGAACACGAC
>DATCFA010000096.1:0-4978 GCA_036509805.1 Casimicrobiaceae bacterium | reverse complement strand
TTTTTAACTGGGTAAAATCGGTTTCCCCAAGTTTCGCTTGCACGCCGCCCGGCGCTCGCCTAGGATGCACACGTGTGCAAAGGGGCGTTTCGATGCGCGAGCCGGTATTTCGCCAGTCTTTTGTCACCGCCGCTGATGTGGCGCGGCATGCGGGCGTTTCGCGTTCGGCGGTGTCACGCACCTTCACTCCCGGCGCCAGCGTTTCGCGCGAAGTCCGCGAACGCATCCTGCACGCGGCCGACCACCTGGGCTATCGCGTCAACCGCCTTGCGCAGAGCCTGATCAATTCGCGATCGAACGTGATCGGACTCGTGGGTGCGGACCTGCAGCAGCCTTTTCACGCGGCGCTCCTCGCAACGCTGTCGGGCGAATTGCTCGCGCAGGGCTACCAGTGCATGTTGCTGAACGCCGCCAACGCGCAAAGCGACATGGGTGCGCTGATCGCCCGCGTGCTCGAGTACCGGGTTTTCGCGATCGTCGTCATGGCGGGAACGCCGCCGTCGGGCATCGTCGAGGAATGCCTGAACAATGGCGTTCCGGTGATCCTCGTCAACAAGCTGATGCCGGGACTGCCGGTGGACACCATCGTCGCCGATCACGCCGGCGGTGGTGGCTGCGCCGCCGAACAGCTCCTCGCCGCGGGATGCAGGCACGTCGGCGTGGTGTCGAGTGCCGCGCAGACCGCGAGCCTGATGGGGCGCCTCGACGCATTCTGCGAACGCGCCGCCGGCGCCGGCATTCGCGTGCAGGTGTGGCGCGAGGGCCCGACCGATTACCAGGCCGGCTGCGCCGCGGCGCTGGCGATGCTCGCCGACACGTCGATCGACGGCGTGTTCTGCGTCACCGACCTGCTGGCGCTCGGCTTTCTCGACGCCGCGCGCTCGGAATTCGGCCGTCGTGTGCCCGACGACCTTTCGATCATCGGGTTCGACGACATCCCGCAAGCGGACTGGAGCGCGTATCGACTCACGACCTTCCGCCAGTCGGTCGGCGATCTCACCGCTGCAGTGATGGCCGTCATGCACCGGCGCGCAGCGGACAGCGCGACATCGCATGCGGTCACCACGGTACCGGTGAAATTGATCACGCGCGCGACGGTGCGCCCGGTTGCCGCCGCGGGGCACGCCGCATGACGCGCCCGCGGGTCATCGCGCACCGCGGCAGCAGCGTGCGCCACCCCGACAACAGCTGGGCGGCGTTCCACGCGGCACTTGAAGAACACGCGGACGCGATCGAGTGCGACGTGCAGGCCACGCGCGACGGCGTGCTGGTGATCCGCCACGATCTGGCGGTGGACGGCCACAGCGTCGCCGACCTGTCCGCGACGCAATTTCATGCGCTCACCGGCACGCTCGTCACGTTGCAGGAAGTGCTCGCGTGGGCGGCCGCCGCCGACATCGGATTGCTGGTCGAGCTCAAGGATCCGGAAGCCGCCGGCGCCGTCGCCGCAATGATCGGCGACAGCGCAGCGGCGCGTCAGTGCGTGCTGGGGAGCTTCAGCGCACCCGCACTGGTCGCGGCCCGCGCCGCGCGCAGCGACATCCGCACGAGCTTCATGATGGGCAGTGTCGCGGGCCCCGTCGAACTGGTGGCCCTCGCACGCGCTTGCGAAGCCGATGGCGTGCACCTGTGCTGGGAGTCGCGCGCGCCGCATCCGCACCGCCTGCTCGACGCCGGCGTGATCGCGCGCCTGCGGCAGGCAGGATTGGCGATCACGCTGTGGCACGAAGAACGCGACGACGAGTTGCGCGCGCTGGTCGCGCTCGCGCCGGACGCGATCTGCACGAACACGCCGGCGGAACTGCGGCGAATCATCGAAGCGCAGCAGGCGCCGGCGAATGCCGGCCACGCGCACTCTGACCGCGTGGCCGCGACCGGCGGATGACCACACAGCCCGCAAACATTCCACCAAGCGAAGAGCTCAATTGCCGCGAGCGCGAAAGCGTGCCACGGCGCCAATCGAGGAGAAACGCCATGAACTGGAAACTCGCAACTGCCGCACTGCTCGCCGCTGCAACGCTTGCCGTCGCGACGCAATCCGCGCGCGCCGAGGATGTCGTCATCAAGGTGTGGTCGCGCGCCGACCGCTCCGGGCCGTTGCGCGCAGGCAACCTGGTCGCCGCCGGCGACACGCTGAACAAGATGCTGGCGTCGATCAACAGCGACAAGCGCGTCAAGATCGAGCTCAACGAAACCAACGCCAAGGGCTACGACGAGGACGCGCTCGACCTGATGAAGGCGTTCGCCGTCGACAAGGGCCCCGACATCTTCGTGATGGCACACGAATGGATGGGCGCGTTCGTCGAAGCCGGGTACGCGATGAACATGGAGGACCAGATCGCGAAGAACCCCGAGTTCTACGGCGACATCATCGCGCCTCTGTGGCAGGCGGTCAGCTACAAGGGCGCGCGCTACGGCGTGCCGCAGGACTCGGAAGTGCGGATGTTCTTCATCAACGACGACAAGCTGCGCAAGATGGGAATGAGCGAAAAGGACATCGCCGCGCTCCCTGGCAAGGTCGACGCGGGGCAGTTCACCGCGAACGACCTGTGCGACCTCGCCGGCGAGGCGGTGCGTAAGGGCGTCGTCAAGTACGGCATCCTGCACCGGCCCAATTCGGGACCGGACTTCCAGATGATCACCGACAGCTTCGGCCTCGTTCCCTACGACAAGGCATCGGCGAAGCTGCAGGCATCGAAGACGGCGCTGCACGGGTTCTATACGTGGGTCAAGTATTGCGTGGACAAGAAGGCGCTGTCGCCGACCAACACGGCGATGTCGTGGGACGCGATCGAGCAGGCGGCGATGGGCGGCGAAGAGTCGCTGATGTTCTTCCACGGCGTGTGGCGTGTCACCGACCAGATGAAGGCGCTCAAGCTGACCACCAAGGAGCAATACTTCCACAAGTACACATGGATCAACATGCCGGCCGGCAAGAAAGGCGGCACGCCGTCGAACCTGTCGCACCCGATCGCCTATGTCGTGTCGGCCAAATCGAAGAACAAGGATCTCGCCGCGTACATCGTCGCGCTGGCGAGCCAGCCTTACCCCAACATGCGGCACGCGGTGACGACGAACCACACGCCGATCAACTACGGCGAGCAGGCGATGCCCGAAGTCGTCGACAAGGGATGGGCGCTGGTGGCCGCGACGCCGATGCTCAAGTACGCGAGCTTCATGCCCAACCATCCGAAAATCGGGCAGTACAACTCGATCATCTTCAAGGGAGTGCAGGGCGTCGAGACCGGCAGGCTCAGCGCGCAGGCGGCGACCGATTTCGTCATCGAAGAGCTGCAGGACGAGCTCGGCAAGGACGTGATCATCCGTAACTGAGGCATGCGGCACCGCCGCGGGTGCTCGCGAAGTTCGCGCACCCGCGTGCGTTGGCCAGAGGAGACAGCGTGACCGATTTCGCACGCGCCCAGATTCGCCGCCAGCGCCTCAACTTCGCCATCTTCCTCGGGCCGGTGCTGGTGCTGCTCGCGTGTTTCTTCATCGCGCCGGTAATCGTCGACCTGGGACTCGCGTTCACCGACATGGACCGCACGCTGAAGGTGACGACGTTCACGCTGGAGAACTTCGAGCGGATGGCCACGCGCGATTCGCGGCTGCTCGCATCCCTTGGCATCACGGCGATCTTCGTCGTCGCCACGCTCGGCATTTTCAACGTCACCTTCGCGCTGCTGCTGGCACTGGTGACAACGGCCATTCCGCGAGGCTTCGGCGCGTTCTTCCGCGCCGTGTGGCTGCTGCCGCGAATGAGCCCTTCGGTCGTGTATGCGCTTTTGTGGCTGTGGGTCGTCGACCCCAACGAGCGCGGATTGCTGAACCAGGTTCTCATCCACGTGTTCGGCATGGCGCCCGTCGACCTGCGCAGCAATCATCCGTTGCTGGTGATCATCCTCGCCAACGGCTTCGTCGGTGCATCGCTGGGGATGATCATCTTCACGTCGGCGATCCGCTCGATACCCGAGCATTTGTTCCACGCGGCCCGAGCCGATGGCGCCGGCTGGCTGTCGATCGTCCGCCACATCATCCTGCCGGCGATGCGCTGGCCCATTTCGTACATGACGATCCACCAGACGCTGTCGCTGCTGGTCAGCTTCGAATACATCCTGCTGATCACCGGCGGCGGTCCTTTCTACGACACGACGGTCCTTTCGCTGTACGCGTACCGGCGCGCATTCGAGACCGGCCAGTATGCGTACGGCGCGGCGCTGTCGCTGATCCTGATTGTCGCCGGCGTCGTCGCTGCGCTCGTGCTGTGGCGGCTGATGGACATGCGCAAGCTGCTGCAGCCGGCGCGAATCGAGGTGCACTGATGGCCAACGAAATCGCAGCAGCAGCAGTGCCCGCCGGCGCCGGCGCCGATTGGGCATCGCTTGCGCGCGGCGCGCGGCGCAAGCACGTGGCGGGGCAATCGGGATTGCTCGCGTTCCTGCTGATCGTTTCGGTGCCGATCGTGCTGCCGTTCTTCTGGATGGTCGTGATCTCGTTCACCGCGCGCAGCGGTGGCGTGTCGACCGACGTGTTGTGGACATCGTGCGCAGTCATCGCACCGGCCGTGCTGATCTACGTCGTCGTGCACTCGCTCGTGTCCTCGCTGCGCCTGCGCCTTGTCGTCGGCGTTGCGCTGCTCGCGACCGTCGCGGTATTGCTCGCGGCGCTGGTGGGCAAGCAATTTCACTTCGGCAACTATCGCTTCCTGTGGGACGCCAACATCGTCGAGGAAATCCGCTCGAAAGCCACTGCCGGGGGCCAGTTCCCATCGGTATGGCGGGCGTTTTTCAACTCGCTGGCACTGGCACTGACGCAAACCATGATCATCCTCGCCGTCGCGTCGCTTGCCGGCTATTACATTTCGCGCTTCGCGTTTCGCGGCCGCGAGGCGTTCCTGCAGGGCCTCTTGGTGCTGCACGCGTTCCCGGCAATGACACTGATCATCCCGATCTTCCTGATCCTCTTCTGGTCGGGACTG
>DATCFA010000095.1:0-5333 GCA_036509805.1 Casimicrobiaceae bacterium | reverse complement strand
CATTCACGCTTTCGACGCCGCGTAGAGCGCGCGCGACAGGTCGTCGACCAGGTCTTCGACGTTTTCGAGTCCTATCGACAGGCGGATCGTGCCTTCGCCGATGCCGGCGCGCGCGAGATCGGCGTCGCTCATGCGGAAATGCGTGGTGCTGGCCGGGTGGATCACCAGCGACTTGGCGTCGCCGACGTTCGCCAGATGCGAGAAAAGCTTCAGCGATTCGATGAAGCGCCTCCCCTGCGCGCGCGTGCCCTTCAAGTCGAAGCTGAATACCGCGCCGCAGCCGCGCGGCAACAGCCGCTGCGCCAACGCGTGGTCGGGATGGTCGGGCAATTCCGGATAGCCGATCGTGCCGACGAACGCGTGCTCGCGCAGGAACGCGATCACCGCGCGCGTGTTGGCGACATGCTTTTCCATCCGCAGCGGCAGCGTCTCGATCCCCTGCAGCACCTGGAACGCGGTGAACGGCGCCATGCACGCGCCGAAATCGCGCAGTCCCTCGCGGCGCGCGCGCAGCAGGAACGCGGCGGTCGTCGACTCATCGACGAACGTCATGTCGTGGAAACCGCGGTACGGGGCGCACAGCGTCGGAAACTTGTCGGCGGATTTCTGCCAGTCGAACGCACCTGAATCGACGAGCACGCCGCCGATGACGACGCCATGCCCCGACAGGAACTTGGTCGCCGAGTGAACCACCACGTCGGCGCCATGCTCGAACGGCCGCACGAGCCACGGCGTGGTGAACGTCGAGTCTACCAGCAGCGGAACGCCGGCCGCATGCGCGACGTCGGCGACACGCGCGATGTCGAGCACGTCGAGCCCGGGATTGCCGAGCGTCTCGGCGAACACCAGCCGCGTCTGCGGAACGATCGCCGCGCGCCATGCGTCGATGTCGCGCGGGTCGACGAACGTCGTCGTGATGCCGAAGCGCGGCAGCGTGTAGTCGAGCAGGTTGTGCGACCCGCCGTAGAGCGCGCGCGAGGCAACGATGTGCGCGCCGGCGCCCATCAGCGTGACGATGGCAAGGTGCAGCGCCGCCTGTCCGCTGCTGGTGGCGATCGCGCCGACGCCGCCTTCGAGGGCTGCGACGCGTTCCTCGAGCACCGCGCACGTCGGGTTCGACAGCCGCGAGTAGACGTGTCCGGCGCGCTCCATGTTGAACAGCGAGGCCGCGTGATCGCTGTCGGCGAACACGAACGACGACGACTGGTAGATGGGCGTGGCGCGCGCGCCGGTGGCCGCATCGGGCGCTGCGCCCGCATGCAATGACAGCGTGTCGAATCCGGGCGTGCGGGGCTTGGTCATCGCGGGAGGCCTGGCGCAAAAAGCGCGCGCCATCTTAGCGCACGCGAGCGGCAGCGGACATTGCCTTTCGCGTGAGCGCGCCCGCGGTAGTTGACGCAATACCGTATATTCATACGGTAAGCTGGCGTAGAATCGGCGAATGGCAAACGACAAACCCGGTTCCGCAAATGCGCCGCCGCGTGCCCCTGAGCGCGGCCGCGGCGCGACGTACGACCCGGCGAACCGCTTTCGCCGCGACACCCGCGAAGGCGTCGACGACGGCTGGATCGCGCCGGCGGACGACGGCGACGCTCCCCCGCCGCGCAAGACGACGGTGACCGTGCAGCTTGCGCGGACGATCATTTCGCGCAACGCGTCACCCGACATCCCGTTCACGCAATCGATCAATCCCTATCAGGGCTGCGAGCACGGCTGCATCTACTGCTACGCACGACCCACGCACGCCTACCACGACCTGTCGCCGGGCCTCGACTTCGAGACGCGGCTATTCGCCAAGCCGAACGCCGCGGAGCTCCTCGCGCACGAGATCGGCACGCGCGGCTACGTCTGCGACCCGATTGCACTCGGCACCAACACCGATCCCTACCAGCCGATCGAGCGCGAATGGCAGGTGACGCGCTCGGTGCTCACGCTGCTCGCACGCTGCCACCACCCTTTCACCATCGTCACCAAATCGTCGCTCGTCGAGCGCGACCTGGACATCATCGCGCCGATGGCGCGCGGCAACATGGCGCGCGTCTACGTGTCGATCACCACGCTCGACAAGACGCTCGCGCGCAAGCTCGAGCCGCGCGCGGCGACGCCGCAGCGCCGGCTGCAGACAGTGTCGGCGCTGGCGGCCGCCGGCGTGCCGGTGGGTGTGATGGTGGCGCCGATCATCCCGCAGCTGACCGATTGCGACCTCGAGGCTATCGTCGAGGCGGCGGCGAATGCCGGGGCAACCAGCGCCGGCTGGGTGATGCTGCGGCTGCCGCTGGAAGTCGCGCCGCTGTTTCGCGCGTGGCTCGACGAACACTATCCGCTGCGCGCGGCGCACATCATGAGCATCGTCCGGCAGGTGCGCGGCGGGCGTGACTACGATTCGACATTCGGCACGCGAATGCGCGGCGCAGGCACGCTCGCGGAGCTTCTCGCGCAGCGCTTCCGCATTGCGTGCTCGCGCGCCGGTATCGGCGACCATCGCACAGCGCCGCTCGACACGACGCGCTTCGTTCCGCCGCGCGCCAACGACGACATGCAGTTCGACCTGTTCGGCTGATCCTGCAGGCGGGAGACGGTGCCGCCAGAAAGTGCCGGGGCGCGGAATATTCCAAGGGCAACGCGACGCTGCACGGGCCGCCCCGCCACTTGCGGACGCCACGCGTCGCGGTGCAAACTCGCGCGTTGCCGACATTCGTCCAGGGGAAATCATGATTGCAGACGCTCGGGTCGCGGCGCACGACGCGCTGCCGGTGGTCGCAGCGCCAGCCGGCGGGATGGATCCGGTGGCCGCGCAGCGCCATGGCAAGCTCTGACGTCGTCATTGCCGCCGAGAGCCCGCGCGCAGCGGACGTCGTCGCGCTCGTCCGCGACCTCGACGCCTACCAGGGCGCGCTGTATCCGCCGGCGAGCAACCATTTCCTCGACGTCGATGCGCTCGCCGCAAGCGACGTGCGCTTCGTTGTCGCGCGCCGCGAAGGCGTCGCGGTCGGCTGCGGCGCGCTGCGTGTCTGCGACGGCTACGGCGAGCTGAAGCGCATGTACGTCCACCCTGCCGAGCGCGGCAATGGCATCGGCGTGCGCATCCTCGCCGCACTCGAGTCGATTGCACGCGAAGAAGCGCTGCCGGTGCTGCGCCTCGAGACCGGCATCGCGCAGCCCGAAGCGCTCGCGCTCTACGCCGCCGCCGGCTTCAGCGACTGCGCACCATTCGGCGAATACCAGCCCGACGTGCTGTCGCGCTTCATGCACAAGCGCCTGGTCGCGCGCTGATGCCCGGTGCGGCGTCGCGCTCGCCGCCGGTGCGCCGTCAGGATTCCCGACACCGGGCGGCCGGGCAGCAGCCACGGTACAAAAAGGGCGCCCCGCAAGGCGCCCCCCTGTTTCCCGTGAGTGTCGCTACGCTTTTTTCACGAGACCGACGATGAACAGCAGCACCACCGCACCGATGACGGCGGTGACGATCGTGCCGGCGATCGATCCTGCGGGGAACAATCCCAGCATTCCCAACAGCCAGCCGCCGATGAACGCGCCGACGATGCCGACAACGATGTTGCCGAGGACGCCAAAGCCACGTCCCTTCATGATCAAGCCCGCGATCCAGCCTGCGATCGCACCGATGACTAGCCAGACAATCAGACCCTGCGCATCCATGGAGCTCCTCCTGGTCAAGGGGTGACGGAACCTGCCAGCGCGATCCCGATGTATCACGCCTTGCGCATCCTACGCGCAACCCGGGGCGAGTTGAACGAGCATCCGTGCAACATCGCCCGCAGCGCGCAGGGCGGTGCGATTCAGTGACTTTCGCGGCCCACGACCGAGCCGGATCCACCGACCAGGAAGTCGAGGTCGGCGCCCTTGTCCGCCTGCTGCACGGTCGCGCAATAGAGCTTGACCCAGCCGCGTGCCGCATGGGGCGGCAACGCCTTCCAGCGCGTGCGCCGGCGCGCGAGCTCGGCCGCGCTCACATGCAGCTCGAGCTTGCGCTGCGCGACATCGAGCGTGATCGTGTCGCCGGTGCGCACCAGCGCGAGCGGACCGCCGATCGCCGCCTCCGGCGCCACGTGCAGCACGACGGTGCCATACGCCGTTCCGGACATGCGCGCATCCGAAATGCGGATCATGTCGGTGATGCCCTTCTTCAGCAGCTTTGCCGGCAGCGCGAAGTTGCCGACCTCGGGAAATCCCGGATAGCCTTTCGGTCCGCAGTTGCGCAGCACGAGGATGTCGTCCTCGCGCACGTCGAGCTTGGGGTCGTCGATGCGCGCGTGCAATTGCTCGATGTCGTCGAACACGAGCGCGCGGCCGGTGTGCGCGAGGAGCTTCGGCGTCGCCGCCGACGGCTTCAGCACGGCGCCGTCCGGAGCCAGGTTGCCGCGCAATACGACGATGCCGCCGTGCGGCTTGAACGGCGTGGCAAGCGGCGTCACCACGTCGGTGTTGTAGTTGACGGCGTCCTTGCAGTTCTCCCACAGCGTGCGGCCGTTGACGGTCAGCGCCTTCTTGTGCAGGAACTTGCCGATCTCGCGGATCACCACCGGCAAGCCGCCCGCGTAATAGAAATCTTCCATCAGAAAACGCCCGGAGGGCATCAGGTCCACGAGACACGGAATCTCGCGGCCGAGCCGGTCCCAGTCGTCGAGCGAGAGCTCGACGCCGATGCGCCCGGCGATGGCGAGCAGGTGCACGACGGCGTTGGTCGAGCCGCCGACCGCGCCGTTGACCATGATGGCGTTCTCGAATGCGTGGCGCGTGAGGATCTTCGACATCCGCAGATCCTCGTGCACCATGTCGACGATCCGCCGGCCCGCCAGCCGGCACAGCAGCTTGCGCCGCGAATCGACAGCGGGAATCGCCGCGTTGCCCGGCAGGCCCATGCCGATCGCCTCGACCATCGACGCCATCGTCGACGCCGTGCCCATCGTCATGCAGTGCCCCGCCGAGCGCGACATGCATGCCTCGGCCTCGGTCAGGTCGTCGAGCTTCATTTCACCGGTCTTGAGCATCTCGGTGAATTTCCACACGTGCGTCCCTGAGCCGATGTCGTGACCACGGAACTTGCCGTTGAGCATCGGACCGCCCGATACGCCGATCGTCGGCAGGTCGCACGATGCCGCCCCCATCAGCAGCGCGGGTGTCGTCTTGTCGCAGCCCATCATCAGCACGACGCCGTCGAACGGGTTGGCGCGGATCGACTCCTCGACGTCCATCGCGACCTGGTTGCGGAACAGCATCGTCGTCGGCCGCATCACCGGCTCGCCGAGGCTCATCACCGGAAACTCGAGCGGAAAGCCCCCGGCCTCGAGCACGCCCGCCTTGATGTGCTCGGCGAG
>DATCFA010000094.1:0-8638 GCA_036509805.1 Casimicrobiaceae bacterium | reverse complement strand
AAGCCGGGCGATGATTGCGCGTGCCCGCGAGCGCGCGTCCGCCCGATCGCCCAACAGCATCGACAGCGTTGCCGCGTTCACGCCCGGATAGGCGCCTTGCGACAACGCAAAGGCTGCACGGTATTCATCGCGCGCGCGCAGGGCGGCCGCCTTGCCTTCGCGCGATCCGATCGTCGCGTCATGGACGCGATCCTTCCATAGTCGGCCGCGCAGGCTCAGGATTTCGGGAACGAGTGCCTTCACGGGTAATGCGCGCTGCGCCGCGTCCAGCAGCGTGTGCGCACGCTCGGTAGCGCCGACGCGTGCATTCGCGAGCGCGCCGCAATACAACAGTTCCGCGTTGCCGGGGTCCCGGTCGATGCAGTCACGGAACGCATCGCAGGCATCCCACGGCGCGCCGCGCGCGAGATGGCGGTGGATGCGCGCGCAGGCTTCGACCGCCGCGGGCTTCACCGCGGGATCGGCGGTCCCTTTCGCGCGATGGGTCCGCTTCGCCGTCATCACGGCGCGCTCATCGCAGTGCCGGAGCTCCTGCGCGCAGGTATCCGTGCGTGGGGCTCGGTGCGCAAACCGCTCACCGCGGCTGGCCGCGTTCCTCGGCAATCGCGTCGCGCAACCTTCCGACGCTGATCAGGCGCCTCGTTTGCGGTGGCAGTCGCGCAATGATCGACGCGGCCTGTGCGAGTTCCTTCGCATGGTCTCCGAGTCCGGCCGACGCGGCCACGTAGAGCGCGCGCGCCATCTGCACATGCTGCGTCGAGTCCTCGGTGTTGCGCGCGAAGTAGCCACGATGCAGCGCGAGTGGGGGCCCGGCAAGCCGGCGCGCGTCGTCCATCTTGCCGAGCCGGACGGCGATCAGCGCGGCCAGCATCTGTTCGTCGCTGGCGTCGCGCGCGTCCTGCACCGTTCGTTGCGGCAACTGGCGACGCAGTTCCAGCGCCTTGGCGCTCGTGGCCTCGGCAGCCGGATAGTCGTGCAGCCGATACTGGGCGTCGGCCATCGCGTCCCAGGCGGCGATGAGGCGAACACCCTTGACTCTGTCTTGCTCATCATTCTGGACAGCGACGGCCTGCAATCGACGCGCCGAAGACTCTGCCTGCATGACGACGGCGCGGAAATCCCCAGTCGCGGCCGGTACGGCGAATGTGTACCAATTGGCCAATTCGGTGATCATCCGGCGCGGAAACGCGTCGGCGGGCAGGTCGCGGACGGCGATGTCCGTGACCCGCGCAAGATCCGCTCGTGCGGCCGCGGCTTCATGGACGTTGCCACGATCGGCTTCCACCGTCGCGATGTGACCGACGTAGTCCATCATTCCGAAGGCCAGTGAACTCATGAGGACGGAGTGATGCTCGATATCCAGCGCCTTGCGCGCTTGCGCCATGGCCTCGTCGATCCGGCCCAAGTCCAGATACGACTGGGCCGCATCGCCATACGCAACCGCGAGGTTGTTCCATGCGATGGCGTTGCTCGGGTCAATGCCCACCAGCGACTCGTAGTCATGCGCGGACGACAGGCTGAAGTCGAGCGCCTTGCTGATCATGAACTTCCCGAAGGACGCCTCGGCGAGTTCGCTGTAGCTCAGCCCGCGCGAGCGCAACGCCAGCGTGTTTCCCGGTTGCTTCTGCAATATCTTGGTCGCGATGTCGACCGCTTCGTTTCCCGCGCGAATCGCGTCATCGGACCGGCCGATCTGCAGCAATGCTGCGGACAGCCACGCCGACCCCTCGGCGTAGGCCACCGCCGACGGCGAGTCGGCCAATGACAGATTGTCGATGCTGCGAAACGCCTGGCGCGAGGCTTCCAGGTTATTCACCGCCTGCCGCACGTCGTCGAACGAAGACTGCAATACGCCCAGGATTACCAGCGCGTTGCCGTTGGCGCGCCGCAGCGCCACCGAAGGCGACGGCGCCGCCAGCAAAGGCTTCAGGACGTCGACAGCTCGTGGGGCGATGAGCAACGCCTTCGGAAACTCGCTGCGGCCCCGCGCGGCCAGCGCCTGGGCCGACAGGCCCGCGCTGAGGCCGATCGTGGTGATCTCCGAGTGATCGCCCTGCTGCACGAGGCGCGACAGGATGTCGACCGCTTCGGCGAGCACCTTGTCACCGGCGTCGAGCTTCGACTGCACGCGCAGCGCCTCGCCATAGCGCACGAGTGCGAGCGCGCGATTGCGGTTGGTTTCCGGCGTGCGCAATTCCACCGGCAATCCGTCGTAGTACGCAAGCGCGCGTTGCGCGAGGTCGGCGACGATGTCGAGCCGACCGACCGGCGCCAGCTCCAGCTGGAAGTCGTCGAGCAGGAACACCGTCAGCTTCTCCGCTTGCGCGCGCGCGAGGTCTGACTGCAGCCGCGTCTGCTGTGCTTCCTGCTCGGCATGCTGCGCGCGTCGGGTGCTTGCGTAGCCGAACAGCGCGCTGGCCACCGCGACCACCGCCAATACCGCGCACGCGGCGGCGATCTTGCGCGCGCGGACCAGCGCCTTGCGGGTCGCGCGCTCGCGCCCGCGCTGCTCGGCGAGGTTGCGTTCGGCCTGGTCGCGCGCCTCGCGCTCATGGCGCAAGTCGCGGCTCGCGCGCACCACGCTGCACAGCACGTCGTGCGTCAGCTCGACGCGCCGCAGGTCGAGCCGCTCCTCGATGCGCAGCAGGCGGTGGTTGACCAACGCCGCCAGCGCCTGCGGCGCAGCTGCTGCCGCAAAGGCCTTCTGCACGCGTTCCTCGGCAAGGCTTTCGCGAAAGCCCGATTCGGTCAGGAGCTCGTCTTCGATGAACCGGCGGATCGCCGGCGGCTGGTCGGCGAGCGAGCGCTCGTAGAACTCGGTGAGGATCGTGTCGCGCGAGCCGGCCAGCAGGTCGGCGGAAATTTCGGCGCGGCCCTGCGCGATGCGCGCGTTGTTGAGCTCGCGGCAGATGAGGCTCAGGAGCGACGGCTCGACCTCGGCGTTGCGCAGTTCCGATCCGCCGGCGATGAAACGCACGATGGCCTCCGCCACTTCCTCTGACACGAGCGTGCCCCCCGGCTTGATCACCGCGCTCAGCGCCTGCTCTCCCGTCATCCGCGCAAGGCGCATGCGGTTCTGGGTGATCGAGGGCATGTTGCCCTTGAGCATTTCCAGATGAGCGAGGTAATCCTCGCGCAACGCGATCAGGATCCGGTAGTCGCTGCGCGTGAAATCGAAACGCTCGGCAGCGGAATCGTCCGCCTCCATCCTCTCCTCGAGCGCCTTCGGCGGTCGATTCTCGACCAGGTCCGCCAGGTCGTCGATGAACTGCGCGGCGCGCTGACGACCGAAGTCGTCACCCTGCGCGAGCGTGAAGATTTCCTCGAACTGGTCAAAGATCAACAGCGGCACCAGCGTCTTGCCCGCTTCGTCGCGCAGGATGTCGTCGCGATGGTGCAGGAACTCCCACAGCGATTCGCCGGCAACTGCAACACCCGTTTGCGCCCACTCGCCGGTGTGCTGCGTGGCGCGGGAAATGGCCTGCTTGATCTGCTCGGAGGGAACCGGCGATTCCGGCGAATAATCGAGCCGCACGTAGACCGGGCAATAGCCCAGCGGGCGCAGTCGCGGGACGATGCCGGCGCGCAGGATCGACGTCTTGCCGAGGCCCGACTGGCCGAACAGCACGGTCAGCAGCTTGCGCTGCACCCGGCGCGCGAGTTCGGCTACTTCTTCCTCGCGGCCATAGAAGTAGGCGCGGGTTTCCTCGGTGAACGACGCAAGGCCGAGCCACGGGTTCTGCGGATCGACCGAGACTTGCGCGGCGGGACTGTCGAGAGGGGACAAAGGATCGTCCGTGGATCAGCGGGCGGGCCCGCGACCGCAGCGCATGGGTTTGCGCACGATGGGGCCCGCCGGAACGGACCAGGCGCTCACTGGAGTACTTTCGTGCTGCGCACTCCGGTATTCGCGCTCGGGACGGCCCTTCGCGCTCATGGGCGCGCGGACAGCTCTTGCAGGCGCTGCGCGAATTCGGGCGATACTTCGCCGTCGGGCAGGCGCGTGATGTGCAGCGCCTTGAACTTGTCCGGGACGTGCGCGCCGACGGCGCTGGTGTCGTCGATGCAAACCGGTAGGATGAACAGCGCGCTTTCGGCGATGTTGCGCGCGCGGTCGATCGCATAGCTCCATTCGCGGCGGAAGTAACCTTCCAGCCGGCGCTCGGTCGTCGCCGAGACGATTGGGAGGAAGTAGGAGCAATGCGCGATGTTGCGCTGGATCTTGCGGTCGTAGTCGTCGCCGCTTTCGAGGCGCTCCAAGTCGAACCAGGTCTTCACGCCGACCGCGTCGAGCCCGGCCTTGAGTTTTTGCACGGCCTGCAGGTCCTCGCGCGCATAGCTGATGAAGACCGCGTTGTCCGGCATGTCGCGCTCAGGCGGCAGGAAGCGCTGCGCGGCGCCGAGCGCGATCACGTCGCCGGACTTGTGACGCGTCGTCCAGCGCCGATGCAGCTCGTCGACGAACTTCGCGCCGCCGCTGTAGACGCGGGTGCGCACGCTGACCTGTTGCAGGAAGCTCATCAGCCGCCCGTCGCTGACC
This sequence comes from Casimicrobiaceae bacterium, assembly GCA_036509805.1. Classification (GTDB taxonomy): domain Bacteria; phylum Pseudomonadota; class Gammaproteobacteria; order Burkholderiales; family Casimicrobiaceae; genus VBCG01. Next base: position 4,098 of record DATCFA010000094.1, on the reverse strand, counting down.
GAATGATTGTCGGCCAGGACTTCACCGACATCGCGCGGGTCCGACAGGCGATGGCGCTTGGCCATGCGCAGGAACAGGCGCGCCAGCCAGTTGGTGAAGCTGCTGCCGATGAATAGCAGGTGATTGTGCTCGAGCTCGTGAAACAGCTTCTCGGGCAGCAGGTGCTCGCTTTGCAGCGCGCAGATGAATTCCAGCGTGTCCTCGTCGGAGATCACGTAGGTCGGCGAGGCGGACAGGCGGCCAAGCAAATGATAGATGACCGGGCGCTGCAGCTTTTCGCGCTCGACGGGAAGGTCGGCGACGCGATTGGGCGCGTAGGCGATGACCTCGGTCGATTGCGCACCCTGGAAGCGCTCGAGATTGACCGCTTGCTCCAGCAGCGGATCGAACGTGGTGGTGACGAAGAGATCGAAGTCGGTGATCTGCGCGAGCTGGCGCAACGCGAGCGGCGGCGCGAAGTTCGCATCGCGGAACAGGCTGCGCAGGCGCGTATAGGCCTCTTCGCGCCGGCCGCGGGACGCGAGGAACCAGCAAACCACGTCGTTCAGCGTATACGGTTGCGGAAGCTGCGCGGTGTCGACATTGAGCTTGGCGGCGAGCTTTTCGGCGACCCAGTCATAGAGAAGCCGCGGCCCGGAGTCGGTTTCGACCTTCAACAACTCGGGGCCGATGATCGGGATGACGCGGCGCTCTTCGATGAAATTGAGCAGGTCCTCCCACGCGTCCTCATCGAGCGTGGCCAGCGGCGGATGCATCGGAAACGCACTGCTCATGTGGCGGATGCCCCTCAGCGGCGTGTCGGTACGTGTGCCTTGTCGGGCGCGCGGCCCGGTTGGCAGGCGCGCGACCGCAGCGCGCAAGTTTCCCTGTTTACATCGGCGCGGTCAAACCGTGCGGCGCAAGGCCAGAAGTGAATATTCGATTGCATTGCGCTGCGACTTGCCGCAGCGCGCGTGCGCGGATTGCGCGACAGCCGTCGCAACGACGCGGGCGTCCACCCGGGCGCTGATCCCGCAGCACCTGCGTCCTGCAACGGCGCGTTCCCGGCCGCTATTTCAGATCGTCGCCGGTCAACCGGGGCAGCGGTGAGGCGACACCCGACTGCAGCAAGCCTGTTTTCACGTACGTGGCGAGCTTCGCGCGCGTATCGGCGATGTCGAGATCGCGCATCGTCAACTGGCCGATGCGATCCTGCGGCGTGAACGCCGACGCGCCTTTTTCCATCGTCAGGCGCTCGGGCATGTACGTCAGGTTTGGACTCGTCGTGTCGAGGATCGAATAGTCGTTGCCGCGACGAAGTTCCAGCGTGACCTCGCCGGTGATCGCGCGCGCCACCCAGCGTTGTGCGGACTCGCGCAGCATCAGCGCCTGTGGGTCGAACCAGCGCCCCTGGTACAAAAGACGCCCCAGCCGGCGGCCGTTGGCCCGGTATTGCTCGATCGTGTCCTCGTTGTGGATGCCGGTGACGAGCCGTTCATAGGCGATATGCAGCAGAGCCATGCCCGGCGCTTCATAGATGCCGCGGCTCTTCGCCTCGATGATCCGGTTCTCGATCTGGTCGCTCATGCCAAGGCCATGACGGCCGCCGATCGCGTTGGCCGCCAGCATCAGCGCCACGTCGCTGTCGAATGTGCTGCCGTTGAGCGCGACGGGCCTGCCTTCGGCGAAACGCACCGTCACTGTCTCGGCGGCCACCGCCACGTCATCACGCCAGAACGCGACCCCCATGATCGGCTCGACGATCTTCATGCCCCTGTCGAGGAATTCCAGGTCCTTCGCCTCGTGCGTGGCGCCCAGCATGTTGGAATCGGTCGAATAGGCCTTTTCCGTGCTCATCCGATAGCCGAAGCCGGCGCGGTTCAGGTACTCGGACATCTCCTTGCGGCCGCCCAGCTCGTCGATGAATGCCGCGTCGAGCCAGGGCTTGTAGATGCGCAAGTCGGGATTGGCGAGAAGGCCATAGCGATAGAAGCGCTCGATGTCGTTGCCTTTGTATGTGCTGCCGTCGCCCCAGATGTTGACGTCGTCTTCGCGCATCGCCACCACCAGCATCGTGCCCGTAACCGCGCGTCCGAGCGGTGTCGTGTTGAAGTAGGGGACCCCGCCGGTCGAAATGTGGAACGCACCGGCCTGCAGCGCGGCGATGCCTTCGGCGGCGAGTGCTGCGCGGCAGTCGACGAGGCGCGCAGCTTCGGCACCGTAAGCGAGCGCGCGGCGCGGAATGTCGTCGTAGTCGGGCTCGTCGGGCTGCGCCAAGTTTGCCGTGTACGCGTAGGGAATGGCACCCTTCGCGCGCATCCAGTGCAGCGCGGCGCTAGTGTCGAGCCCCCCGGAGAATGCGATACCGACCTTGTGGCCGACGGGAACGTCCTGCAGGATGTGCGACATGGCGGCTTCTCGTGCGCGCGAAAGCGCGGGCGTCAATCGCGCATTTTAGACGAGTGTCCGCCGGCGTCGACGCACGACGGCGAATCAGGCATCCTTGCGACTTCAACAGGAATCCGCCATGCCGTCATTCGACATCGTTTCGGAAGTCAACCAGGTCGAGGTGCGCAACGCCGTCGACCAGGTCAACAAGGAGGTCTCGACGCGTTTCGACTTCAAGGGCTCGGATTCGCGCGTCGAGGTGGGCGACAAGCTGCTGACCGTCTACGCCGACGACGAGTTCAAGCTGTCGCAGGTCAACGACATCCTGCTCGCCAAGCTCGCCAAGCGCGGCGTCGACGTGCGCTGCCTCAAGCACGGCGATCCGGAGAAAATTTCCGGCAACAAGGTGAAGGAAATCGTCACCGTGCGCACCGGCGTCGAGCAGGAGCTCGCGAAGAAAATCCAGCGGCTGATCAAGGACAGCAAGCTCAAGCTGCAGGCGTCGATCCAGGGGGACGCCGTGCGCGTGTCGGGCGGCAAGCGCGACGACCTTCAATCGGGCATCGCACTGGTCAAGAAATCGATCACCGACTTTCCGCTGCAGTACGACAACTTCCGCGATTGACGCGATGGGCCTGCCGCGCAGCGTCGACGGCGGGTTGGTACGCCTGAGGTTGCTGACATTGCGCGATGCCGCGGTGGTGCAGCGTCTCGCCGGAGACGCCGCGGTGTCGGCGATGACGGCAACGATTCCGCATCCCTATCCACCGGGGGCTGCGCGCGCGTGGATCGCCACGCATCCGCGTGTGCGCGCACGCGGCGACTTCGTCTACGGCATCGTGCGCGAAGGCGGCGCGCTGGTCGGTACGCTCGGCGTACGCATCGCGCCCAATCCGCACGGCAACATCGGCTACTGGATCGGACGGCCGTACTGGGGCAATGGCTACGCCACCGCTGCCGCGCGCGCGGGCATCGCCTGCCTGTTCACGCATACCGGCCTCGGATGGCTGATGGCCGCGCATCTGGCCGACAACCACCGCTCGGCGAGCGTGCTGGCGAAATGCGGGATGCACGAGGTGGCGCGCCAGGCGGTCGAGCATCGCGGCCGCCCTGCCTCGCTCGTGCTGCGGCGGATCGACCGCGCGGACTGGGAGCGCAGTCGCTAGTCCAAATCGCTAGCCGAAGTCGGCCACGAGCGCCGCGCGCGTGGCGGCATCGAGCGTCGTCTCGGCGCGGTAATACGGGTGGTCGACACCGACCTGCATCGCGGCGCCGGCGTGCAGTGCAGCGATCATCGGCGGCGTGAATTCGAAGCGCAGGAAGTGCACCGATGACGTCTTGTCGGCGTTTTCGCGCGGCATGTCCTCATCCGCGATCGATGTCGCGCGCGGATACCCTTCGACACCGACGTAAACGGCGTTCTCGACGCCCTTCATCGATTCCAGCGCCAGCTTGCGCTCGGCAGCGTCCTCGTATTCGATCAGCATCGTCGCCTTCAGGTTGCTGCCATCGGGCACCAGCGGATTGTAGGTGCCGAGCTCGTCGTCAATGCCCTGTGCCTCGAAGATGCGCTCGATGCGCAACATCTCCTGCACCTGGTAGCGCATCGTGAGCTCGTCCTCGAACAGCAGCGTGATGTGCGCGCCCAGATGCACGCTGCGCGTCTTCTTGTGAGCGATCACGCGCGCACGGAATGCCTCGCGCGCGCTCGCATACGCTTCGAGCGTCATC
>DATCFA010000093.1:0-3327 GCA_036509805.1 Casimicrobiaceae bacterium | reverse complement strand
GTGAGAGTCGGTGTCCCGCCGGCGTCGACTGGCGCGTGCTGCGCTACGCGCGCGCCTCGAACACCAGGTTGAACGGTGTCTGCGTCGCGCAGCGAAAGCGGCTGAAGCCGCCCGCCGTGACGACTTCACGCAGCCGCTTCTCGCCCGCTTGCGCGCCGAGGCACAACCCGACCTCCTGCGCGCGCGAGCAGGGCGTGCAGAGCATCGTCGAAAACGAGTAGTAGACGCGGCCGACCGGGTTGAGGTTGTCCTCGAGCCTGTCGTGCGCGAACGGCTCGACGATCATCCATGTGCCATCGTTGCGCAGCGATTTGCGCACATGCGTCGCAGCGCCGATCGGGTCGCCCATATCGTGCAGGCAGTCGAACACCGCGACGAAGTCGTAGTCGCGCCCCGGATAATCCTTGGCCTTCGCGATTTCGAATTTGACGCGGTCGGCGACGCCGGCTTTTTTCGCGGCGGCGCGCGCGGCATCGATCGACTCCTCATGGTAGTCGAAGCCGACGAATTGCGAACGCGGATAGGCCTGCGCCATCAGGATCGTCGATGCGCCCAGTCCGCAGCCGACATCGGCCACACGGCCACCCGCCTCCAGTTTATTCGTGACACCGTCGAGCGCCGGTATCCAGGCGCTGACCAGGTTGGCCGCGTAACCGGGGCGGAAGAATTTCTCGCAGCCATGGAACACCGCGTGGTCATGCTCGTGCCAGCCCATGCCTTCACCGGTGCGAAACGCCTCGGCCAACCGCGGCACGGCGCGCAGCGCGCCGACTGCCAGCTCGAACGCGCCGGGAATGTAGGCGGGGCTGTCGACGACGGCCAGCGCCATCGCCTGCTCCTCGTCGAGGCTGAAGCGCTGCGATTTCGGATCGTAGTTGACATAGCCGCCGGCCGCTTGCGACGACAGCCATTCGCGCACGTAGCGCTCGTCGGTCGCGGTCGCGGCGGCGAGTTCGGTCGACGTCATCGGCCGCGTGGCCAGTGACTTGTAGAGCCCGAGCTTCTCGCCCAGCACCACCATGCCCGCGTGTGCGGTCGCGCCGAGGTCGTTGACGAACTTGCCGATGAACACGTTCAGTTTTTCCATGTCGACAGCCATGATGTCTCCCGATTGACGATGAAGGTTGATCACGCGCTCGATGCTGCTCGCCGCTGATCGCGTGGCGTTGTCGCCGGTGCCGTGATCGGTACAGCGAGCAAGCTCATCGTGCGCGATGCGTGATGTGCTGTCGTGAGGCGCAGGTCCCACCCGCGGACTTCTCGCCGCCGCGCTTCGTGGAGCGAGCGGTGCGTTTTCGCCATGACGCGCGGGACTTCCGTCCTGCACGTAGCGATCTGTTGAGGATCAACCGGCGGGTTTTACCGAGCGTGCCGCCGGCCGTTCGCGCATGCCGCCACCGACCCCCATGCCGACTTCACGCGCACGCACGATTGCCTGCGCGCGCGTCGTCACGTCCATCTTGTCGAAGATGCGCGTGATGTGGTTGCGCACGGTCTTGTTGGTGACGCCCAGGCGGCGCGCGATGTCGTCGTTGTCGCGGCCTTCGGCGATCAGCTCCAAAAGCTCGCGCTCCCGCTGTGTCAGGGCCGCAAACGGCGGCGCGTCAACCGTGACCGGCGCCGCGAGGAATGCACGCAATTCGGTGACGAGCGCTTGCCACGCCGGCTCGCGCACCACCAGCATGTGATTGCGCGATTGCAGCGGCACGAAGCGCGCGCCGGGAATCAGGCTTGCGATCAGGCGGCCCTCGTCGAACGGCACGCGCGCGTCATCGTGCGCGTGCAACACCAGCGTCGGACACTGCACGCGCGGCGCGTCGGCCTGCACGTCGATCTGTGCGTAACCGCGCACCATCGCGCCCGCGCTTTCCGGCGATGCGGAGATCTGCTGAAGCTGGTTGAACGACGCGGCTTCCTCCGGCGTCGCGTCGGGCATGAACAGCGACGTGTACATCTGCCGGAACGCCGGATTCTCGCGCCCCCAGCCGAGTTCGATCAGCTTGGTTGTCGCTTCGAGCTCCTCGCGCTGCGGCGATCCGGCGCCGCGTTTCAAAGCGCCCCGGGCATACGCACCGTACAGCACCAGCTTGTCGATGCGCTCCGGGTGGCGCGCAGCGTACGCGATCGCGATCGCACCGCCCTGCGACATCCCGAGCAGCGTGAAATGCGCGAGGCCTCCCGCGTCGGCGACGGTCTCGAGATCATCAACCCAGGTGTCGAGCGTGAACGCGGTCACGTTGCGGTCCGACAGGCCGCAGCCGCGCGGATCGTATCGCAACAGCGTATTGCTGCGCGAAAGCTCGGACAGCCACGGAATCCAGACGATGCTCTTGCCGTCGTGTTCGACGTGCGTCATCCACGAGCCGACCTTCAGCACCGGTGGCCCGTGGCCGACGCGGGCGTAGGCGAGGCGCACGCCGTCGCTCGCGGTGCAGAAGCGGATTTCCTGTTCGCGAGCGGTCACGAGGACGTCCCTGCGGTTGCCGGTCGCACGCGGCAATGCGTGCGCGGCGGGGCGGGCGTGCAATCCAGCGCCCGCCTGCGCAATGCTATCGCATTCGGGCAGCGTGACCGCGGTCAGTGCCCTGGCGTGCGCAACGCGGCGAACCAGCGTTCCCCAAAAGTGTTTGTCACGAGCCCGGCCATCACCAGGACGCCGCCAAGCATCTGCACGACGGCAAGCCGCTCGCCGAGCAGCAGCGCGCCGAAGAACAGTCCGGACACTGGAATCAGCAGGCCGAACGGCGTGATCAGTCCCACCGGATAGCGATGCAGCAGCGCCGCCCACGAGCCGAAGCAGAACAGCGTGGCGCCCCACGCCAGCATCAGGATGCAGCCCCACGTCGTCCACGACGCGTGGATCACGCTCGCCACGACGGCGGGACCGCCCTCGAACAGATAGGACAGCAGCGCCAGCGGCAGCGCCGGCACGATGCTCGACCAGACGACGAGGCTGAACATGTCGGCGTGATCGCGACCGGCGGCTTTCTTGCCGATCATGTTGCCCACCGCCCACGAAAAGCCCGCGATGAGGATCAGCGCGAATCCAAGCAGCGTGCCGGTCATGCCGTTGACGATCTTGTAGAGCGCCAGAATGACGATGCCGGCCGCGGCGATCGCGCCGCCGGCCACGTTGACGCGTGTCAGCCGATCGCTGCCCAGCATCACCGCGAGTCCCATCGTGAAGAACACCTGCACCTGGATCACCAGCGACGTGAGCCCGACCGGCATCCCGAGATTGATGCCGAGGAACAGAAGCCCGTACTGGAACACGCCGATCGCGAATCCATAGGCGATGATGTCGCGCCACGGCATCGTGGGACGCTT
>DATCFA010000092.1:0-2715 GCA_036509805.1 Casimicrobiaceae bacterium | reverse complement strand
GATCGCAACGGCCTTCTCGGCGTGCCCGGCGACACCGATCACCGTCCTTCCCCGCAGCTTGTCCAGACGCAGACTGATCGAGCGTTGCGCCATGTCGCAATCCACCAGGCGGCCGTCGCGGTCGAGGAACTGGCCGAGCAGCTCGCCGACAATGCCAAGGGCTGCGAGCGCCCTGCGTTCCGCCCCGTAGATCGCGGGCGTGTTCCGGAGGTTGCCGATGCCCACCAGCACGAGATCGGTCTTGCGGGCGAGCGCCAGCACGTCCTTGACGACACGCTGGTCGCGCAGAATTTCGGCATCGTCGACGGAGTCGACGAAAAAGGGTGCCGGAACGAAGTATCCGGTGCCGCCCGTGCGTTCGGCAAAGCGATAGATCACGTCGAACGGATTGGCCGTCGACTGCCGCGTCAGGCTGCCAAGGATCGACACGAACCGTGCATGCGGACGCGGCATCTTCGGCAGCGCGTCGGCGACCGCCGCCAACGTTCGACCGTGTCCCACGCCGATCTAGCACTTGCCGTTCTGCTCGAGATACTGGTGCAGGTAGAGTGCCGCCGCGACGCCGAGGCTGCGCGATACGGCGTCGAAACCGCGTCCGAGCGCGTCGGCGTCCGACGGCACGATGCTGCAGAAACGCAGATTGAAATGCTGCTTCAGCGCCTGCTCCAGCGCGATGCATTCGGCCGCCCCGCCCTCGACGAACGAAGGGGCGGGCACGATGCTGACGCTGTTCAAGGTCTACGTGCCGCTGGCAAAGCCCGTTTACCTCGCGTACGGCCTCGTCTCCGTCAGCTATCACTGGAACAATTTCCTGTGGCCGCTGATCGTCACCAACTCGGTGACCTCGCGCCCGCTGACCGTCGGCCTGCAGATCTTCTCGTCGGGCGACCAGGGAATCCAGTGGTCGATCATCACCGCGGCCACGCTGCTCAGTGCAGCACCGCTGCTCGTCGCTTTCCTGTTGTTCCAGCGGCAGTTCGTGCAGTCGTTTCTGCGCGCGGGCATTCGCTGAACGCGCTCGATCATCCCGATTTCCGCAACTTTTTCCAAACGAAAGACCCGATGCTGTCCAGCAATCTTGCATTCGTGCACGAACTGTTTCGCGAGTACGACGCGATCGCCCTCCCACTGCATGGCATCATCGCCGCCGAAGACAAGACCGACGGGTCATCGATCACACGCGCCGACCGCAACGCATCGGCGCATGTGCTCGCGCGCCTCAACGCGCATGCGCCCGACAACGGCGTCATTTCCGAAGAGGAGAGCGTGTCGTACCTGCGCAACGCGCGCTGGCAATGGGCGATCGACCCGCTCGACGGTACCGCGTCGTTCGCGCGCGGCCTGCCGGTGTGGGGTCTCGGCATGGGCCTGCTGGATGGGCCGCGACCGGTGGCCGGCTACACGCACTTTCCGGTCGTCGGGCAGACGTTCACGTTCGAAAACGGCGCCACGCTGCTCAACGGCAAGCCGATACCTCCGCCACCCGCGCACATTGCGCCGGACACGCGCAACGTGATGATCACGGCGATCCACCGATACGTCGACGTGCGGCGCATCGATGGCTACCGCATTCACAACCTCGGCTCGACGCTTTACCACCTGATGATGCTTGCCGCCGGGCGCTGCGATGCGATCATCGCCGGGCCCTGCTACCTGTGGGATCTCGCGGCGGCGCTGCCTTTCACCCGCGCGCTCGGCCACGTCGAGCGCTATCTCGACGGGACCACGTTTGCCGTCGATCCGCTGCTCGCGCCTGTCTACGGCTTTCCGCGCCGGCAGCCGCTGCTCGTCGGACCGGCCGCCACCGTCGAACGGCTGCTGCGGATGCTTGGCTGACGCCGGTCACGCGGTGCGGTCATCGGCGCGGGCATCGGCGCGATGGGCGAACCACGCGAGGATCAGCCCGAACAGCAGCATCGCAAGCAGGTTCTCGACGAAGGTCGCGCGGGTGAATCTGGGCGTCGTCGCCCACGCGGAGAGCGGCACGACGACGTAGTTCATTACAAAGAAAATGACCACGCCGTACGCCACGCCCGCGCGCACCCAGTGGACGCGTAGCATCGGACGCCTGCGTACGACGAGCAGGTAGATGGCGGCAATGACGAGTGACATCGCCCATTGCAGCACGAGTCCGAGCAACGCGACCGACGCGTCGCCGGCAAGCGCCGCTTTGCCGAGCACGCCGCCGGCGACGACGCGAAGAATGAAACCCACGCGCAGGCGGTTGATGAGCGCGGCGACCCCCATGTCGATGGTTCCCGCGATCAAGCCGCCGAGGAGGATCGCGGCAGCATCGGAACGCCGGCATCCTGATCCGGCGGCTATACGCGCTGCGGGAAAATTCACGCTCGGTCCTTGGTTGCCGCCATAGACCGCATCGAGGTGACAAGAAGCGTGGCGAACGTGAATCTCGAATTACCTGATTGTCGGCACGCGATGCAGAGCCAATCCTCCCTGATGACCATCGACATTCAGCATCCGTAGCCGGATGCTTTCGATGGCGCGCGAAGGCGACAGGCCCCGGGGGCAGACTTCGGTGCAATTCGTGATCGTGCGGCAACGGAACAAGCGATAGGGATCGCTGTTCAAGTCGTCCAGGCGTTGTGTCGTCGCGCGGTCGCGACTATCGCTGATAAACCGATACGCCTGTATCAGCGCGGCGGGTCCCAGGAATTTGTCCGGATTCCACCAAGACGAAGGACATTGACTGGTGCA
>DATCFA010000091.1:0-2122 GCA_036509805.1 Casimicrobiaceae bacterium | reverse complement strand
TGGGCGGCCGGCCTGCGTTGCCGTTACGAGCCGCGCGCGACGATCCACCACCTCGAAGGCGCGTCGCGCGGCAAGGCGATCGACAACGCGCCCAACGACCGGCTGTTGCAAGCGCGCTGGGGGCGCCGTTGTGCGGCGGTGCCACGTTTCACCGAACCGCTGGCGCCGCTGCTCGATTTGCGCTGGCGATCGGCGACGCCGCTCGAAACGTCGGTCAAAGCCTGCTTTCGCGCCGCCCTCGCCGTGCACGCCGGTGCGCGCGTCGTCGAGAATCGGCCCGCGGTCGCGCGGATCGCCGCCTCGCTCGACCGGCGCGCGCGGCTCTCGATCGAACATCGCGGACCCGGAGCGGTGTGCGACGTCGTGTGGTGCGCACCGGAAAACGCTGCCGACGCCGCCGTGGCGCGCGCGCGCGGCGGGCATCGGTATTGGGTGCCCTCGCATCGCGGCGCGGCGCTGCTGCAGACCGCGGGCGTTGCGCCGGAGAGCATATCGGTCACGCGGCCGGGCTTCGCCGTGCCGCCGGATCGGCCGGCCCGGCCGATCGAAAGCGCGATCGTCGTCGTGCGTGAGGCAACCACGGCGTCGCGCCTCGCACCGCTGACCGCCGCGCTCGCCGGAATGCCGGTGCAGCGCATCGCTACCGAACGTGCCGACGACGCGGCCGTGCAGCGCATCCGCGGCGCAGCGCTCGTGGTCTTCGCCGACACCGGCGATCCGTGGGGCCTGCTCGGCACCGCGGCACTCGCGGGCGGCGCGCTGGTCGTCGCGTTCGCGGGCAGCCCGTTTCTCGAAACCCTGCCGGCAGAGGCCTGCATCGTCGTCGACGATACCGCGACCGCCGCAGACGCACTGCGCGCGCTGCGCGGCGACCCCGCGGCATTCGTCGCGCGCGGGCCACGCGCCGCGCGCGAGATGTCTCGCCTCTCTTCCGACCTCCATGCCGGGCGGCGCATCCGCGAACTCGGACGCGCGTTGATCCACGGCGTCGTCGACCCGCTCACGCTGGCAATGACCGCGACGGTCGCGGCGACGATGCGCGATGGCTGACTACTACGATCACGCGCGGCTGGCGCTGCTCGACCTTTTCCCGCGCGCCCCCGAACGCTTGCTGGACGTCGGCTGCGGGAACGGCGCGACGGGCGCCGCGGCCAAAGCGCGCTGGCCCGGCGTCGAGACGATCGGCATCGAGCTCGTTCCCGAAGCGGCGCAGCGCGCGGCCGCGCGGCTCGACCGTGTGATCGCCGGGTCGGTCGAAACGCTCGATCTCGCAGCCGCCGGCATCGCCGGCGTCGACGGCGTCCTGCTCCTCGACGTCCTCGAGCATCTGGTGGATCCGTGGCGCTTCCTCGAGCGTCTCCGTGCTGTCCTCGACCCGGCTGCGATGGTTGTCGCATCGATTCCGAACGTCGCCAACCTGTGGCTGCTCGACGAGTTGGCCGCCGGTCGCTTCGCGTACGCGGCGGACGGGCTGCTCGACAAGACGCACCTGCGTTTTTTCACCCGGCAATCAATCGCGGCGCTCTTCGACGGCGCGGGCTACGACATCGAGCGCTGGGAACGCATCACCGACGGTCGCGTCGACGATGCCACCCGGCGCCGCATCCTCGGGGTTATGTTACCGGTACCGCTTGCCGGCCGCATCGCCGGACGGCGCGTCACCGTACGCGGCGCGAACGCCGAAGCTTATCACGACCTGCGCACGATCCAGTTTACGCTGGTGGCGCGACCGCGAACAGGGAAAATGGGTGGAATCGCGGGAGATGGACCCCGAAGAGTAGAGGAAGCAATCGATGAGTGAACCCGAATTCGAAGACATTCCCGGCACGCTGTTGTTCGATGCCGAACGCTCGCGCCAGGGCTATCATCTCAACATGTTCTGCATGTCGCTGATGAAGCCTGAAAACCGCGAGGCCTTTCGCGCCGACGAAGAAGGCTACAAAAAGCAGTTTCCGATGACGTCCGAGCAATCCAAAGCGATTACCGACCGCGATTGGAACAAGATGCTCGAACTCGGCGGCAACATCTACTTCACCTCGAAGCTCGGCGCGTTCGACAGCCTCTCCTTTCAGCAACTGGCGGCGAAGATGACCGGTTCGACGCAGCAAGAGTACGCCGACAT
>DATCFA010000090.1:0-2885 GCA_036509805.1 Casimicrobiaceae bacterium | reverse complement strand
CATGAAGCTGCGCAAGCTTCTCAACTACGGCGAGCCAAACGGATCCTTCCACGCGCGCACCCCGGGGGCGTCCAAGGCGCAGACCTATCCGTCGACGATCGCGTATCTCGCCCAGTTGATGATTCACCGTTACGCGATGCTCGGCATCCTGACCGAGCAAGGCTACCCGCTCGCGCATGCCGGGATACTCGCCGTGCCGCCCGCCGAGCAGGCGCACCGCGCAGAGCTTCGGACGCTTCCCGGCAGGAAATGCCCCGAGTGTGGCAACAAGGCAATGATCCGCAAGGATGGCTGCGATTTCTGCACCGACTGCGGCTATACGGGCGTTTGCGGCTGATGCGCCTTCGCGGGACTTTGCGGGTCGTGCGCCGGTCACCGGCCGCGCGCGCATTGTCTCGCGCATCGTCGCCGCCATGAACCGGCCACGCCGGGCCGACCAGCAACGACTCGGACGCCGGATGCTCGCCGGGCTTGAAGAGCTGTCGCCAAGCTATTTCGCGATGGTCATGGCGACCGGCATCGTTTCGCTGGCGGCACACCAGCAGGGCCCGGAATTCGTGGCACAGGCGCTGTTCGGGCTCAACGTCGTCGCATGGCTGCTGCTGTGGTTCCTCTACGCGCTGCGCATGCTTTGGTACCCGCGGCGTTTTTTCGGCGACATGGTCGATCATCTGCGCGGGCCGGGATTTTTCACATCGGTGGCGGCAACCGCCGTGCTGGGTGCGCAGTTCGTGATTCTCGGGGGTGACGATCGGTTGGCCGTCGCCCTTTGGGGACTGGCGCTGTTGCTGTGGATAGGCCTGACCTACACGATCTTCGCGGCTTTCACGATCAAGGAAGACAAGCCCCCGCTGAACAAGGGCATCAGCGGCGCGTGGCTGCTCGCCGTTGTGGCGACGCAGGCGCTCGCCGTCCTCAGCGCGTTGCTGGCCGCACGCGCCGCGCAACCATGGCGGCTGGAGCTCAATTTTTTCGCGCTATCGATGTGGCTGTGGGGCGGCATGCTGTACATCTGGATGATGTCATTGATCTTCTATCGATACACCTTTTTTCATTTCGCCCCGGACGACCTGACACCGCCGTACTGGATCAACATGGGCGCGATGGCCATTTCCGCGCTGGCGGGGTCGCTGTTGATCGTCAACGCACCCGACGCGCCGTTTCTGCAGTCGCTGCTGCCGTTTCTCAAGGGTTTCACGGTGTTTTACTGGGCAACCGGCACTTGGTGGGTCCCGATGCTGTTGGTGCTGGGCGTTTGGCGCTACGTCTACAAGCGCTTCCCCTTTGAATACGACCCGCTCTACTGGGGTGCGGTGTTCCCGCTCGGAATGTATTCGGCGTGCACCTTCGCGATGGCGCACGCGCTGTCGCTGGATTTCCTGGGCTCCCTGCCACGCGCATTCCTGTACGTGGCGATGGCCGCCTGGGCGGCCGCCTTTGCCGGCCTCGTACGTCAACTGGTGCGCCGGCTGCATGGGCCGGCGCCGCTGAAACCTCAGTAGGTTCCCGGCAGGAATGCGCTGTAAATGAAGACACGCGCGAAGCGAGCGCCAACCCCGACAAGCATCCGAGCATGCGACTACCCGAATTCTTCGATTCCGTGCCGCGTATCACGTTGCGCGATCCACTCGCCCGCTTCCTCGGCGCGGCCGAGGACGGCGTCATCGAATACGGCCATGCCGCCGCGGTGAAGCTCGGCTATGGCAGGGTCGCGTCAAGTCACTGCTCGAACGTGCGGGCGATCCGCATGCCATCGTCGTTCGTCACCGACGTCACGCGAGCTTGGCGATCCGCTTTGCCGCGCGTCTTCCGCGCACAATCGACGCGAGCGTGACGATGACGAACGCCGCGAGCGCAACGGCATTCAACACGGCGCCACCGCGACGCCACGTGAATTCGCCGAGCGCATCGCCGGCGAGGCGCAAGCACAGCGAAACGTGCAGCAACACGAGCGGCGCGTAGAACGCCGGATTGTAGGGCACCGCGACACGTACGACCGACGGAACGATCACCGGCGCGTGGCCGAATATCATCGAGAACACGAAGCCCAGCGCAAGCGCGTGCAGCGCCGCGTCGTAGGAAGCGGCGCCGGGAATGAAGCCACCGGCGACAATGACGATCAGTCCGCCGATTGCGAGCCACGCGTAGCCCGATAGCATGCACACCGCGATGAAGCGCGTCAGCCCGCTGCTGCGAACGGTGCGGCGCGCGATGTCCTGCTTCAGCAACCAGCAGGCCAGCGCCACCAAGCCAGCACCGAACACCTGCTCGCCCCACGGCCACGCGGCGCAGGCAAGGCCCGCGCCGATCACGGCGAGAATCGTCGCGAATGCGTGCCGGGCGGCGAGCGACGGTGGCAGGAATCGCGAAAGCTCGAGACGCTCGCCAGCGATCGTCAGCACCAGGAAAGCGAACCACCACGATACGAAGCCGTGGACCTGCAAGCCGGTCATCCACAGCACGTTGCCGACGACCCAGCAGAGTGCGCCGGCCGCCATTGTCCACGTGAACATCGCGCGCTGGCGACGAACGATGTCGAGCGAAGCGACGAGCAACACGATGCTTGCGGCAAGCAGCAGTGAGCGCGCCGGTTGCATGATGTCGGCGATCGCTGCGATGCCGCCCAGGCCTGCACACAGCGGGCTCGCAAATGCCCATGGGCGCGCAATCGCCACCGCGCGCTCGAGCGCAATGACAGTGCCGAGAAACCCACCGATCATCAACGGACCGTGCAGTGCAGCGATGCTCGCCATCGCGTCGGGCACGCCGACGCCGACGCGCGCGAGTCCAGCGCCGGTTCCGTACACCAGTGCCACGAAACCCGGCAGCAACAGCAACACGCGACGCCCGGCGCTCACGGCGCCCAACCGAAGTGTTCCCTGGCG
>DATCFA010000089.1:0-3714 GCA_036509805.1 Casimicrobiaceae bacterium | reverse complement strand
TTCGCCGATCGGGTCAGGCAACGCGGCGATTGCCTCGAGTCCTTCGGCCATCTTGTCGATGGTGGCATCGGTCAGCGCCAGCCGGTCGACGAATGCCGGGTCTTGACCTGCAGCGCGTGCACGCAGCACGTCTTCGCGGCTTGCGTCGAGCAGTGCTGCGCGACTGCCGCGCAACGCGACGGCAATCGCTTCCAGCGCCGCATTGCGCACCGCCGTGGGCGCGCGAGCGAGCATATGCGACGCGGCGCGCGCGGCGACGCCGACATCGTGCGCGTAGCGCGCCACGTCGGCGACGGCTGCAACGGGTGGCGTCGCGAGGTCGGTCATTGGCGCATTGTACCGTCGCCGTGACGCGCCACGCGAAGCCTGGTGCCGGGCGTCAACGGCGGGGAACGAGCGTAGCGACGCCGCTGTCGCCACCAATCAGGATCACGTCGGCGCCACGGTGTGCGAAGAGCCCAACGGTGACGACACCCGCGATCTGGTTGATCGTCGTCTCCAGCACGCGCGGGTCGACGATCGCGAGCCCGTGCACGTCGAGCACGACGTTGCCGTTGTCGGTGGTGAAGCCCGCGCGCAGCGCGGGCTGGCCGCCCAGCTTGACGAGCTCGCGGGCGACATAGCTGCGTGCCATCGGTATCACTTCCACCGGCAGCGCGAACGCGCCGAGCACGTCGACGCGCTTGGTTTCATCGACGATGCAGACGAACTTGCGCGCAGCGGCGGCGACGATCTTCTCGCGCGTCAGCGCGCCGCCGCCGCCCTTGATCATCGCACCGTGCTCGGTCACTTCGTCGGCGCCGTCGATGTACACGGCGAGCTCGCCGGCATTGTTGAGCTCCTCGACTTCGATGCCGTGCGATGCAAGGCGCTCGGCCGACTTGACGGAGCTGGCGACGCCGCCCTTGATGCGCCACTTGACCTTCGCCAGCTCGTCGATGAAATAGTTCGCCGTGGTTCCCGATCCGATGCCGATCCAGGCGTCGTCGACGACGTACTTGATCGCTTCGCGCGCCACCGCCTGTTTTTGCTCGTCCTGTGTCATCTCACGCCCTCTTGCGCGGCGGAGGCAGGTCGGTGCACGTGCCTTCGAACACTTCGGCGGCGAGACCCACCGATTCCGAAAGCGTCGGGTGCGGGTGGATCGTGCGCCCGATGTCCACGGCGTCGGCTCCCATCTCGATGGCCAGCGCGATTTCGGCGATCAGGTCGCCGGCGTGCGTGCCGACGATGCCGCCGCCGACGATCCGGTGCGTTTGCGCGTCGAACAGCAGCTTGCTGAAGCCTTCGTCACGCCCGTTGGCGATCGCGCGCCCCGACGCCGCCCATGGGAACACCGCTTTTTCGACGGCGATACCCTTGGCCTTCGCATCGTCCTCGGTGATTCCCGCCCACGCGATTTCGGGATCGGTGTACGCGACCGCGGGGATCACGCGCGCGTCGAAGTGCGATTTCTGACCGGCCGCCGCTTCGGCGGCGACATGGCCTTCGTGCGTCGCCTTGTGCGCGAGCATCGGCTGGCCGACGATGTCGCCGATCGCGTAGATGTGTGGCACGTTGGTGCGCATCTGGCTGTCGACGCCGATGAAACCGCGCGCGTTGACGGCGACGCCGGCGTTCTCGGCGCCAATGTGGCGGCCGTTGGGCGCACGCCCGACGGCGAGCAGCACGAGGTCGTAGGGCTGCGGCCCGGCGGGCGCCGCGGCGCCTTCGAACGTCACGTAGACGGCGTCCTTGCGCGCATCGATCGCCGTGGTCTTCGTGGCCAGCATCACGCGGTCGAAGCGCGGCCGGTTGACCTTCTCCCAGACGCGGACCAAGTCGCGGTCGGCGCCCGGCATCAGCCCGTCGAGCATTTCGACGACATCGAGCCGCGTACCGAGCGTCGAGTAGACGGTGCCCATTTCGAGGCCGATGATGCCGCCCCCGACGATCAGCATGCGCGCAGGTATCGATGCGAGCGAAAGCGCGCCGGTCGAGTCGACGATACGCGGGTCCTGCGGTGCGAACGGCAGCCGGATCGCCTGTGAGCCTGCGGCGATGATCGCCTGCCGGAAGCGGATGATCGTCTTCGCGCCGGTCTTGTCGCAGCCGGTGCCGGACGTTGTGTCCGCTTCGAGATGGTGCGCGTCGAGAAAGCGGCCGACGCCGCGCACGACACGCACGTTGCGCATTTTCGCCATCGTGGTGAGGCCGCCGGTCAGCTTGCCGACGACCTTGTCCTTCCACGCGGCGAGTTTCGGCAAGTCGATCTGCGGCGCGCCGAACGTGATGCCGTGTGCGGCGAGCGCGCGCGCTTCGTCGGTGACGGCGGCGATGTGCAGCAGCGCCTTCGACGGGATGCAGCCGACGTTGAGGCAGACGCCGCCGAGCGCCGCGTAGCGCTCGACCAGCACCGTGTCCTGCCCCAGGTCGGCCGCGCGGAATGCGGCGCTGTAGCCGCCCGGACCCGAGCCCAGCACCAGCACCGCGCATTCGACATCCGCGTTGCCGGTGTAGGCGGCGGCGGCCGGCGGCGTGCTGATCGCACGCGGCGGCGGCTCCTGCGCTGTCGTCGCCTCAACTTGCGCCGCGGCGCTGCGTTCGCCAGACCGCGCGGCAGGCGGTTGCGCTTGTTGCGCCACTGCGGCGACCGCCGTCGCCGCGGCCGCAGGCGCCTCCGCTTCGCTTTCGGCAACGTCGATGGTCGCGATCCCCGATCCCTGGCTGACACGATCGCCGATCTTGACGTCGATCGACAGCAGCATGCCGGCAAACGGCGCCGGCACATCGACGGTGGCCTTGTCGGATTCGAGCGTCACCAGCGGGTCCTCGGCGTCGACGTGGTCGCCGACTTTCACCGGGATGTCGATGACCGGAATGTCCTTGAAGTCCCCCATGTCGGGGACCTTGACGGTGCGTATCGTCACGGGATCTCCCGCGGATGGGGTTGGCCGATCAGCGCCCGGCGCGGCATCGCGTTCATCACAGCAGCGAGCGACGCAGGTCGCCGAGCAGCGACGCGAGGTACGTGGTGAAGCGCGCGGCCGACGCTCCGTCGATCACGCGATGGTCGTACGACAGCGACAGCGGCAGCATCAGCCGCGGCACGAACGCGCCGCCATCCCACACCTGCTTGTGCGCGCTCTTCGACACGCCGAGGATGGCGACTTCGGGTGCGTTGATGATCGGCGTGAACAGCGTGCCGCCGATGCCGCCCAGCGACGAGATCGAAAAGCATCCGCCCTGCATGTCCGCTGGCGCGAGCTTGCCGTCGCGCGCCTTCGCCGACAGCGTGCCCATTTCCTGCGCGATCTGCAGCACGCCCTTGCGGTCGGCGTCGCGGATCACCGGGACGACGAGGCCGTTGGGCGTGTCGGCGGCGAATCCGATGTTGAAATACTTCTTGACGACGAGCTCGTCGCCGCCCGGCTTCGACACGAGCGACGCGTTGAAGTCGGGAAAGCGCTGCAGCGCCGCCACCGACGCCTTGATCAGGAACGCGAGCATCGTGATCTTGGGCCCGGTTTTCTCGTGCTCCTTGTTGAGTGTTCCGCGCAGCGCTTCGAGGTCGGTGATGTCCGCCTCGTCGAACTGCGTGACGTGGGGAATCATCACCCAGTTGCGCGCGAGGTTGGCGCCGGAAATCTTCTGGATTCGCGACAGCGGCTTCACTTCGGTCGCGCCGAACTTCGTGAAATCGATCTGCGGCCACGCCAGCAGGTTGAGCGTGCC